>JAYVNW010000853.1:0-5208 GCA_043758225.1 Candidatus Kuenenia sp.
GGATGCTGGTCGCAGTCGAAACGTATCCGCACATCTATCCGCATTGCTGGCGAACGGGCGATGAACTGGTGTTTCGGCTGGTTGACGAATGGTTCATCAACATGGACTGGCGGGATGAGATCAAAGAGGTCACGCGGCAGATCAAGTGGTTGCCGGACAGCATTGACGGCCAGGAACGTGAGATCGAATGGTTGTCCAACATGAGCGACTGGATGATCAGCAAGAAACGCTTCTGGGGTCTCGCCCTGCCGATCTGGGTGAACGAAGAAGATCCTTCGGACTTCGAAGTCATCGGCTCACTCGCCGAACTCAAAGAACGCTGTGTCGAAGGCTGGGGAGATTTCGAAGGCAACACGCCGCATCGTCCTTGGATCGACGGAGTCATTATCGAAAGCCAGATGCCCGGCAAAGAAGGCCAGCGGATGCGTCGCATTCCGGACGTCGGCAACCCGTGGCTCGACGCGGGCATCGTGCCGTTCAGCACCATGGGCTACAATACGAACCGCGAAGAATGGCAGAAGTGGTATCCTGCGGATCTCGTGACCGAATGTTTCCCAGGCCAGTTCCGTAACTGGTTTTATTCGATGTTGTCGCTGTCCACGATGATGCGTTACGACGAAGCCGACAACGCCGACGACAAGAAGCCATTCCGCACGCTACTCGGCCATCGCTTGGTTCAAAACGAACAGGGCAAACCGATGCACAAATCCGACGGCACGGCGATCTGGTTCGAAGAAGCGGCCGAACAACTCGGCGTTGACACCATGCGCTGGATGTATCTGGCTCAGAATCCCGCTCAGGATCTGCGATTTGGAACTCGTCACGGCGATAAACCTGTCACACTTCAAACGCCGGAAGGGCCAATCGACAAGACGTTAGAAGGAGTTACAACATGTACAGTTACCAGCGGCCCGGCTGATGAGACTCGCCGACAGATCCTGATTCCGCTGTGGAACTGTTACAAGTTCTTCGTGGACTACGCGATTGCGGATGGTTTTGTGCCGAGCGAAGGGTTGCGCCAGCGAGTCGCCCAAAGTAGCCAACTTGCTCCGCGAGATGAGCCTCCAGGGGTAAACTCAACAAAGGAAAACGGGTCCAATTCGAACACGGCCTCGGCGCAGGCTCATCACGCGGAGCGTGATGGCTACATTAATCGCCCCGAGATCGATCGCTGGATTCTGTCCAACCTGCAATCCTTGATCGACGTCGCTCATCGCGAAATGTCGAACTATAACGCCCCGGCGTTCTGTGCTGCGGCAGCGGGCTTCATCGACGACCTCAGCAACTGGTACATTCGCCGCAACCGCCGTCGCTTCTGGCGATCCAAAGATGCCGGCGATGCTGACAAGAAAGCGGCATACGAAACGCTCTACGAAGTCCTCGTCACTCTGTGCCGCTTACTGGCTCCGTGTATCCCATTTTTGACAGAGCGGATGTATCAGAACCTGGTGCTGGGACGAGAGTGTTCAGTTATCAGTTTTCAGTCTTCAGAGAATCGCAGTGAGCCGCAAGGCGCTACCCAGCGGGTTAGTGACGTTGCAAGGCACGCAGGACATGCACCGGCGGCTAGCGCCTTGCCGCTCACTGCACTGCCCGCTTCCGTTCATCTCTGCGACTACCCAACCGCAGACACGTTACTGCTCGATGCGGACCTGAACCTTCGCATGGCGTCGGCTCAGAAAGTGGTGCGCCTCGGCCACAAGCTGCGAGAAGAATCGAACCTGCGAGTTCGTCAACCATTGGCGGAATTGCGTTTTGCATCCTCCAGCGTGGCCACCGCATCAGCAATCGAAAAACTGGGCGATGTCATCGGCGAAGAGTTAAACATTCAAAAAGTGATTCGCCAGGACAACCTCGATTCGCTCGTCAAGTACGCGTACAAGCCAAACTTGAAAACTCTCGGTCCGAAGTACGGCAAGTTACTTAACGCACTGCGAACCAAGCTTCCGGAACTCGGTGACGCTATTCTGTCGCCACTTCGCAAAGGCGAAAACCTCACGGTCGAACTTGAAGGACAAGAGGTGTATCTGACTCCAGACGACGTCCTTGTCAGCACCGAACAAGCTGCCGAATGGGTTTGTTCCGACGACGCAGGTATTCAAGTCGCCATCAGCACGGTGCTCACGCCGGAACTGGTCCGAGAAGGCATGTCCCGCGACTTCGTCCGACAGGTCCAGCAACTTCGCAAAGATGCGAACCTGAACATCACGGATCGCATCAAGGTTGAGTATCACTCGCAGGACAACACACTCCAAGCCATGGTCGCCGATTGGGGCGACTACATTCGCGGCGAAACACTGGCGGATTCAACTGAGTTTTCAGTGAAGCCGGGAGTGAATGCGAAATCCGTTTTTGTTGGTGAAACGTCCGTTCAGATCTGGATTGTATTCAATGTCTGACTCTCCTCCCTCAATGGATATTTCTGTCGAATTGAAATCGCTCGTTCAGGCACTTAACGATGCGGGGGTGAAGTTTGCTGTTTGTGGTGGGCTGTCGCTGATCATTCACGGCTTCGTTCGAGCGACGATGGATATTGACCTGCTTATTCCAAATGATCAGATTGAGAAAGCGCTTGAGGTGGCGAAGTCGGTTGGCTTTTGGATTCCCAGTGAAAGGATGCCGCTTAAGCCGAACTCTCCGCAGCAGATGGAGATCTGGCGCGTCTCAAAGGCTCAGGGACCTGATTTGTTGCCTCTTGATCTGATCATCGTAACTCCTGTCCTTGAAGCCGTGTGGGAGTCGCGGATATCTGTCGAGTTCCACGGCATTACGTGCCCGATCGTGTCGCGTGAGGGACTAATCGCGATGAAGCAGCTGGCTGGCAGACGACAGGATCTTGTCGACATTGAACGACTTCAGTCAGGAGAATGATATGTTGCCGGACAATCCGACGTTGTCATCTCATAGCATCGTCGCCGACATGAGTTCTCATGCCATTGAACAGCGGCTGCGAAACGCGGGACAGCTTTATCGACTGGCAAGGATGCTTCAATCGGCAAGAGAAGTGGAAACAGATCAGAACGAGCGAAGAATCTATCCTACTCTAGGGGACTCGATTCAGAAAGTCGCTGAAATCGAATGAGTTAGAACCATTGACAACCCGGGCTCAGCTCGACTGTCCGCATTTTTGCCTGCTGGCGGTAGCTGGAACCGATCCATAAGACTGTCCTTGCACCGAGGACTTAGTCACATCGCAAGTCACGAACAAAATGGCTGGCCCGATCGATCGCATCTTCAAGGACAGCAGGCTGCGAGTATTCTTTGATCCCTCTGTATCGCCGTTCTTATTGAGTCGAAAAACTCGCCCACTGTTTCCGGGACAGGACACGGAAGGCGCACGTCAAATTCTTCTTCGACAGCCAGAACGAGTTCTACTAATTCCAACCCCCATGTTGAACCTCTGCATGAATTAGATGCATTTGGAGGGAATCTTCAGACTACGGTGATATGGACAAACCACGATCAACTTAACTCCCGAATAATCCGTTCAATACTTTCCAGTTGAGCTAACTGTTCGGCCAGTGTGGCGCGAATGGCTTCGACGACGTCGGCGGGAGCTTTCGCCATGAAGCCTTCGTTGGCCAGTTTCTTTTCTGAACCAGCGATGAAGCCACGAAGTTTTTCAGCTTCCTTCTCCTTGTTCATCTTCACGGCGTCACGGTCGATGGAATCTCCAACGGGGATGTAGCCGTCGGCATCTGGCATCGAAAAACTGACCGAGCCTTCTGGTGCGGTAACGTCCAGACCCGCCGCTTCCAGCATCGTCTTGGAGAGGAAGTCGAACTGGCTGGCAACAGCTTTCAATTGTTCCGCCACATCAGGTGCACATCGCATGAACAACTTCAGCGGAGCGCCAGGAGCGATTCCATATACCGATCGCACGTTGCGAACGGCGACAATAGTTTCCTGCAGTCGTTCGAATCGTTTTTCCAGCGCCGCATCGATCATGTTCAGTGGCATGTCAGGCCACGGAGCAATCATGACGCTTTCAACAGCCTCGTAGGTCGATTTCTCTGAAATCGACAACCCGGCAGCTCTCGCTGAATCAGCCCCGTCCAACTCCTGCCCACCGCCGCCAATCGTTGATCGTAACGGCGCGAACTGGGCCAGCAAGTGCCACAACTCTTCCGTAATAAACGGCGCGAATGGATGCAGCAGCCGAATCAGTGTATCGACAACAACCGCGAGTACTCGCTGAGCTACCGGTTTGGCAGCTTCGTTGCGGAAACGAGGCTTCAGCATTTCGAGATACCAGTCACAGAATTCATTCCATGTGAATTCACGAACTGCCCGAGTTGCCTGATCGAATTGATAGCGTTCGAGCATCGTGGTGACTTCGCGAACCGTCGTGGCCAGTCGGCTGAGGACCCAACGATCTTCGACCTGCAGTTCGGATTCTGTGACCACGCCCGGCGTGTAACCTTCCAGATTCATGAAAGCGAAACGGCACGCATTCCATAATTTGTTGCAGAAGTTGCGACCGTACTCGAAGCGTTCGCTGACGATGCGAGCCACCGGGGCTCCTTCGTCCGGCGTAAACCATGGGCTTGGGAACTGGAACGTTTTTTTGCACTTGGCACATTTGATCGACGGAGTCGCGCCTCCCATCGGCCGCATTTCCTGATGTTCTTTGGTCTGCGGCGTGATGGCCTGGCAATGAGGACACTCGTAACCAACCGGCAACCGTACGTCCTGCGTTTCACCTGCCAGCGACGAGATCGTGAAGCGAACAGCATCGGTGCCGTACTTTTCGATCAGCTCCAGTGGATCAACGCCGTTGCCTTTCGACTTGGACATTGTTTGCCCGAGTCCATCCAGAATCTTCGGATGTATATAAACGTGCTTAAACGGCACGTCGCCCATGTTGTACAGCCCCGTGAGTACCATCCGAGCAACCCACAACGTGATAATATCGCGGGAGGTGACAAGGACTGAGCCGGGGTAGAAGAAGTCCAGGACTTCGTTCCCGGCGAGCGGTAGGGCGTCAGCCCTCCGAGTGCCTGCATTTTCAGATTTGAAATTTGAAATTTGAGATCGCACCATCGGAGGATTGTGTTCCAGATCCGGCCAGCCCAACGTGGCATGTGGCC
Organism: Candidatus Kuenenia sp.; assembly: GCA_043758225.1. Classification (GTDB taxonomy): domain Bacteria; phylum Planctomycetota; class Planctomycetia; order Planctomycetales; family Planctomycetaceae; genus SXXK01. Next base: position 5,091 of record JAYVNW010000853.1, read on the forward strand.
AGAGAGCGGAGCTGAACCAGGTGTCAAGGACGTCAGGGTCCTGGACAAATCCACGTCTCTCAAGGTAAGCAACGACTTCACGATCCTCTTCATCTCGGATGCAAATCAAGCAGCCATG
>JAYVNW010000854.1:0-3468 GCA_043758225.1 Candidatus Kuenenia sp.
ATTGCGTTACCGATTCCGGCAAAGTATCTGGAGGTCGAAGTGCTCTTTGAAGAAGAGTTGCTGCTGGTCATGCCACCGGATCATTCATTGGCTGGCAAACCCAAAATCCGTATTGCCGATGTAGAGCCGTTCCCGTTTGTGCTGCTTAACGAAGCGCATTGTCTGTCAGACAGCATTGTTTCGTTCTGCCGGCAGAAATCGTTTCAGCCTGTGACCGTGGAACGTACAAGTCAATTGACAATGGTACAGGAACTGGTGTCCTTATCGCACGGAGTTTCCATGATCCCCGCAATGGCCGCCCACCGCGACCAGAGCGATCGGCGAATTTATCGATCGTTGTGCAATCCCAAACCCATGCGCACGATCGCTGTTGTCTGGAATTCGTATCGCTTTGAAAGCCGCCTCATGAAAGCGTTCCGAAAATTCCTTTATCGATAAAAACAAGCGGAGCGGCAACCATGACTTCCCGAGATCTCCAAATCGGTCATACGTCTGGTTCAGCGGATCAGCATCTGTTCGACCATCGATCATCGTGGCGGCCCATTCAGAGAGTCGCAATCCTGGTCGACGGCAGGCTTCCATTTCACGCTCCGTGGTGGGTGGTCTGGCCGCGATGACTCCGTAATGCACTGTGAATCTGACGCCGGTATAATCGGTGAAGTCAAAGATGAGGAATCCGTAATTGATCAGAATGGACATGAACATCAATCTGACTCGAACACAACTATTGATCCGACGTCGCATTACAGCCGCAGATAAACTTTGTTGCGTTCCAGATACCGGACGAAAGTCCACATAATAACCACGATGACAATCCATGATGTGGCGACGTACCAGCCGGGAGAATCGCGCGGAACAAATGGCTGCACGGCATCGCCAACCATGGAGTGCAGAATGTAGGCGATCAAAGCGTTTGTACCGAAAACCCGAAACAAACTTACCTCCCAATGCCACTTGTCGCAAAGGAAGTGAAACAAGACGTACACAAGCAGCGAGAAGCCCGCACAGAAGGTCAGGTAGGACAATGTGCCAGCTCGTTGACTCATCATCCAGTAGTTCCATTTGCGATTGGTGATTGGCGGAGGTTGTACGAAAGGTGCTTCTGCGAGACCTCGGAACTGTAGTTGCTCCCCGGCCGGAATGACGGGATTCTCCGCCAGACGCTGTTCTTTCAATTCTTCAATATATTCTGACGGAACATCGTAAAACCGAGTGCCGCTGGATAGTCCCCACCCAGCAGCCATGAGTGACAATGAAGTGACAATCAACTTCAACCATGGCGTTCGCGTGTCCTGTGATGTCACCACGTCACAAGCCAGGGTTCCGACGATGGCGGGTATCGACCACGTCAAAAATCCCAGCGGCCCGCCATCGATGGCGTTCGGCGATGAATTGCACCAGACGAAGTTGAATTGCCACGAAAACAGTACATGCAGTGCAGCCGAGATTACGGCGTATCCGACACGCACACGGAAGCTGCTGCGGATGACAGGAAGTATCCAGAGCGACGTGGCTGCAATGTGCATCAGCGTCTGGAACCAGTCGCGCTTTAGCGAAGGAGCAAGCGCCGAGAACGGGCCGAGTTCCACGAGCTGCGACCATGTTTCTGCCGGTGTCGATGTGCCGTAAACAACAATTGCTACCAATGCTAATCCCAACAGGCGACGCACCATCCGGCCATAGGCTGCTCCCAGGCCTTCTCGCTGTACGCGCCGTTCGAATGTCAGACGAAACGCGAAGCCAACCGCAAACAGAAACTGCGGCATAATGGTGTCGGCGTAACTGCAGTAATCGTTGTGATGCTTCAGGACTTCCGGGACAACGACAAATCCACCCACGTAATTGACGAGTATCATACCTATCACGGTGTAACCGCGAAATTGGTCCAGAGAGACAAGTCGCTGCGGTGCTACCGGATTGGGGATTACCATTTTATAACCCTAAACAAAACCGTAGCGGAACTCTTGAGAGTTCAGAAACTCCCTTGAATTCTCACGAATTCGGCTACCTGCGGGAGTCTTGTCAGGGGTTCCTGGAAGCTGTGGCCGCTGGAAGTTTTCAGGCACCCGTCCAAACCGACCTGTAGTTTCGACTGGGAGCTAAAGATAACTGTGGTCGCGACGACTTACAAGCAGTCGTAACGATCGATACTACTTGCAAAAGTTGCAGCTTTCTGTCATGTTTGCAAGTCTTAAATCTACTCCCGTCTGGCTGCGGTGCAAGTTGACGTAATCCGGTCATACCTCGTTGGCAAATCTGTCGTTCCATGAGCCCACCGCAAAAACAGAAGGTTGACACGCGAGTTGTCGTCGAAACGCCTGAAGGTGCGGACTTTCAATTTGTGATTGCCGGGGCCGGACCTCGAGCGATGGCATGGTTCCTCGACAGACTGATTCAGTTTGGCATCATTGCCGTGATTAGTCTTCTATCGATGTTCCTTATCCCGTTTGGTGAAGCTGGTGCCGGACTCGGAATGGGTGGAATTCTGATCATTTCGTTTCTGCTCGACTGGTTCTATTTCGCCCTGTTTGAAGGTTACTGGAATGGCCAGACACCCGGCAAACGATCCTGCGGTCTGCGTGTGGTGCGAACCAACGGAACGCCGATTGATCCCATCAGTGCAGTCGGGCGAAACTTCCTGCGAGCGGCCGATATGTTGCCGTTTTTCTACACCATCGGCATGATCTCAATACTGATGACACGGCGTTTGCAGCGGCTGGGCGATCTTGTATTCGACACGATGGTGATCGACGAACGCCGCGAATGGATCAGTCGCGCTGGCGGACTGACAGCGAACATCGACGCCTTAGCGCGGTCGGAGTGTCCTCGCCGCTTCAGCGTGCCGGAACGAACATTAGCCGTCATTGAACGTCTGTTCGAATCGGATCGGATTATTTCCGAAGCTCGCCGCGAGGAAATTGCGAGGCCATTGAGTCAAGCGTTAAGGCTGCGCTTGGGATATGTTGATCCACCACCAGATCCACGGAATCCTCATGCATTTTTTCGTTCCCAGGGTTTTCGACAAACACTATTTTTACTGCGTGTTCTGAAGACGTTTGCCGACAATCCGGACGGTACGAAGTCGAACGCAATGTCGTCAGCTACACGAAACGGATCTACGGCTGCACCGAATCGGAAACAACGGCCGATAGTTCCGCAAGATGATCCGTTTTCGGAGCACGTTGAGGAAGTCAAAGAATACCTTGCTGAAGATGCTGCGGACATAGAAAGGGCTGGCCGTGAATCGTGAACGTTTTATCCGCCAGCGACGATCGGATTGGCAGCAGTTTGAAGCGATGATGTCCCGCCTGCGTGGCAGTCGACAAAGCAAGTGGGCAAGTCGAGACGTGGCAGATCTGTCGCGTCTGTATCGATCCATTTGTTACGATTTGTCGCTTGTACAGTCGCGTGAATGGGGGGCCAGGCTGGAACTGTATCTGAATGATTTGGTTGCCCAGGGCCACAACG
>JAYVNW010000855.1:0-1833 GCA_043758225.1 Candidatus Kuenenia sp.
CTGGAAGACGGCATCGAAGGTCTGGTTCACATCAGCGAAATGTCATGGACACGCCGCGTGAATCACCCAAGCGAACTCGTGGCAATCGGCGACAAAGTCGATGTTATGGTTCTGGGGATCAACGAAGACAAGCAGGAAATTTCGCTCGGCATGAAGCAGACTCAGCCCAATCCATGGGACGAAGTTACTGCCAAATACCCGCCGGGTACAATGGTCAAAGGGACCGTTCGCAATCTCACGAACTACGGTGCGTTTGTTGAACTGCAGGAAGGCGTCGATGGCCTGCTGCATATCAGCGACATGTCATGGACTCGCAAAGTTTCACACGCGAACGAAATCCTGAAGAAGGGTGATCCGATCGAATGTCAGATCTTGACTGTCGATGAAGATCGCCGTCGTATCGCACTGGGTCTGAAACAGCTTGGCGAAGATCCATGGGAAACACGGATTCCAGAAAAATACGCGCCTGGCAAGACCGTCACCGGCAAGGTAACCAAGATCACCAACTTTGGTGTCTTCGTACAACTGGAAGACGATCTCGAAGGATTGCTTCACGTTTCTGAACTGGCCGACCACAAGGTTGACCATCCAGAGAACATGGTGCAGGTCGGACAGGATCTGGAAGTTCGCATTCTGCGTGTTGATACCGGCGAACGTAAGATCGGCCTGAGTCGCAAGACTGAGTCAACCAAAGAGCCAGAAGGCCCGGCAACAGTGTCAACTGAAGAAGGCTCAGCAGCAGCAGCAAGTGCTCCGGCTCCAAAGCCACGCGAAGAACTCAAGGGTGGTACCGGCACTGGTGCTGGCCCGCTGTTCTCTCTGGGCGGCGGCGAAGATGCTCCGACTGAAGAGTAATCTGCATTTCGCAGTTCTTACTGCGAGTTGTTAATTTTGGCCGTTCGAGGGTAACAACTCGAACGGTTTTTTTCGTTGAGTAGGACGGGACTCCAGTCCCGTCCAGATTTGAACATGGTCGCAACGGGACTGGAGTCCGTCCTACTCTGAACGCTGTTGCATCCGATAATCGTACAGCACAACAGCAAACGCGGCGATATCGTAGACAGTGTGAGCCGTGATCGGGATCAGCAGATTTGGAGTTGGGTCAACTGCGATCAACGCGGTGAGGTACAGACCCAGAAACGCCGCAAGAATGAAATAAAGCTGCGTTGCTGCATGGGCTGTCCCGAAAGCCAGATTCGAAATCAGGACTGCAAGGACGGAGTTGAATCTGGCAAGCCAAAGATACAGGACCCCGCGAAACAAAATCTCTTCGCAGACCCCGGCCAACAGAGCCAGCAAAACAATGTCGTACCAGCGACATTCATCCAGCAGGTGACCGACGGTCTCTCTTTGAAACGCGCGAACTTTTTTCATCGCCTCCGATTCAGACATCACGCAGATCGCCAGCATGGCGAGCATCGGCACGGTCGCCAGCAGGCCCAATCCGAAATCTTCCAGCGTCCAGCTGAGAGTCGCGGTGGCAGGACAATCAACGATCCATCCGCCCAAAAAGGCAACCGCCAGCAACGCACCTTCGAATATCCCAACGCTGATTAAGAACTGTGAATGGCTGAGTTCTTCTGAGTCGTTTGAGATGGCTGTAACTCCTTGACACTGAAAAAATGGCAAGCTGCGGTTGACAACTTCGAAAATGTCAAACGGGTTTCAGTGGATTGACATCCCCCATTCGCCAATGCGTCAATCCGAAATCGGCATTCGGATTCGATCTCCGCGAATCGATGATAACGCGGCAATCTCGCGGTCGGCAATTCGCAGGCGACCTTCCGTCGTGCGGTGAGTCATGATCACTAGTCTCGCCACGCCGGAGCTATC
>JAYVNW010000856.1:0-1610 GCA_043758225.1 Candidatus Kuenenia sp.
TTGCAGGATTCCATTAAACGCAGATGGAAACACAGCGACCAGGGTAGCATTTTCGAAGCCGTTATTAGGTTCAGACTCCAATGCGTTTGGCGCCGACGAAACTCGCATGACATGACCGGACGGTGTAATTCCGGTTGCATCTTCAGCAAAGATCAGCGTTTCTGAAGTACCATGGTCGGCGAGTGTTACTTGTTTGGCAATTGGCCCGTTGGCATCGCCAATCAGAGTCACTTCCATGGCTTCACCAGCTTTGCCGCCCGCTGGGAAGACAGCTTTGGGTCGAGGAAAGTTACCAACATGCAACCGGTAACGACAATTTCCATCTCCGCCATAAGCGCTGTCGCGCATTTCAATAACGTACTTGCCATCTTCCGGAACTACGATCGACGTCGCAGCGTCTTGTTTGAGTAACGGCGAATCATCCTCAGCAGACAACTCAAACCGCTTGTCATTCAGAATGGCGATGTATGGATCGAATAATGTTTGCCCAAATCGCATACCTTCGACTTCAACCGAAAGTCGATCGCCTTTTTTTGCTTCAAGCACGAAGTAATCCACATCTTCGTTATCAACGGTACCCACAACAGTGCTGTTGATGGTGATTATTTGTGGCGAAGCGAAATCTGTATTCGGCTCCTTTTCATCGACGGCGGGCAGAGCACCAACGAAGAACGTGCGGTATTCGGAAATCCCTGTCTTTGTTCGAACCTGAGCTGTATGTTCACCGAGCACGCAATCTGCTGCGATTCGAATCTTCACGTCAATGTTGTTTGCATCAGCAGCCTTAATCTCCAGAACTTCAAACCCAGGCTCGTAGAAGAGAATTTCCTGAGCATCATCCAGGCGAGCCCCTGCAAAGCGAAGCGTTTGCTCTGTCCCGCGTTGTACCCCTCTAGGCACAATCACACTTAAATTGGGATCCGCGCCAAACAGGCTTGTTGGCATCGCAAATGAAAGCAATACACTCAACACAACAGCGAAAGTACATCGCATGGCAGTATCTCTTCCGTTGAAAGTAGCGACGGGAATCCTTCCCGCAAGATGCCCCCCCAAAACTTCCATGTCAGGGAAATTCTAAAACCTACCTGTAAAACAACGCTGCGAATCTACTCAAATGGAGATCCGCAGCGCTGCTTGAGGTTGCTTAAATTCAGACCAACAATTCCGAACGGACTTTGCCGCCGTCCACGATTTCAATTGGTCGATCTCCAGGTGCCATCAATTCCTTGTCCGCCGTGATTCCCAGACAGTGGTAAATGGTTGTCGCCCAGTCTTCAACATTCAATGGTTTTTCTTCAGGTTCGCTGGCGGTTGAGTTGGATGATCCGTAAACCAAACCGCCCTTGATGCCGCCGCCCGCCATTACCACGCTGAAAACTTTCGGCCAGTGGTCTCGACCGGAAGTACCATTGATCTTTGGCGTACGTCCAAATTCGCTCGCGATACAAACCATTGTATCCTTCAAGCGGCCTCGAGAATCAAGATCCTTGATCAATTGAGCGAATGCCTGATCGAGCGGCGGAACCTGACCGTTCATTCCCGCAGCTATATTGTCGTGCATGTCCCATCCGCCGTATGTCAGCGTAACGAAACGTGAACCTGCTTCCACA
>JAYVNW010000857.1:0-3041 GCA_043758225.1 Candidatus Kuenenia sp.
CCAGTGCCCTGGCAGGATCAAAGGCTGGGGCGTGGGAACTGCGGTATCGGTGCTTCGGATCATCCGTCCCCAGCCAGAAATCAAAATAGATGTCTGTGATTTTACGTGGGTAACAGGTCTCAAATCGCCCATCAACTGCAACCAGTGATTGCCGTTCAGAATTGTGTTCTTCGGCGAAGCAACCGATTGCGTACTGAGCCCAATTGAAAGTAACGACCACTTTGCCATGCAAATTTTGATCATGCATAAATTGCATGGCGGAGACGGGAAATTCTGTTCGATCCACCGTCACATCAGTCAACTGTGGCACGAGTCTCAGAATGCAAAGTGATACCACGGCGACCAAAACGAGATTGCCAGGCAGCAAGCCGCGAAACTGTGTTCCAGCATCCGCGTTCCCGTGTGCACAGTCCGTCACACGGCGTTGAAATCCTGCAGTCGCAAAATTGATCAACTTGTGTAGTGGCAGAGGAACGAAAAATCCGCAAACGATTGCTACGATGGAAACATGGCGACAATGTGATATCCCTTGCCACAGCAGCAGCAGCAGCAAAATTGACTGCGAAAGAAACTGAGACGCCAAAATCTTGTGCCGATGTTGACGCAGGACAAACGCAAATCCACCAACAGCGACAATGAGCAGCATCCAGAAGCGAATCGCTTCGAATGTCCAGAGTTCCAGCGGTCTCCAGTCAGCGATTTCCGGACGAGGCAGCATCAATGCGGCCAACATGAACTTCCATAGAGTTGCACCGTACGGATTCAGAAATGTCGCGGCGATTGAAGCTATGGTCACTGCAATCAATAATCCAACAGGTTTCGCGGCTTGTTTCCCAAATGCAGACAGCAACTGCAAGGCCACCAGTCCGTGGTAGGCGACCATCATCGCGACGCCGGCAGCGAAACCACCGTGAGAATTTGTCCAAAAGCACAGCAACGCCGGCAGCAGCCATAGAACTGTCATCTGTCGATGCATCGCAGGAAGCACCGCATCGCAATACAACCCGTTGCGACAATGAAACGCTCGCTGCCAGATCGCCAGCATCGCCGCGAGACTCACGTAACTCAGGATCTGCGGCCGAAAGTGCCAATGAAACTGCAGATTGGTGCCGACAAGAAAAACCGTGACGCCAATCGCCAACCACCGACATTCGTGTCGACGCGCGCTCCACAGCATTAATCCCAAAATGATGATTGCCAACACCAGTTTCATTGCTGGCAAACCCGGCATCCCAAACGAATCAACGGTCCACGCCAGCAGTAGCTCCGCGATATTCTCATGGTTCACCCATTGAGAACCTTCGGCTGCAAATGACCATGTTGTCGTCCGTGGCAATGTTCCGTCTCGCAACACTTCGCGACCGTACTGGACATGCCCCCACAGGTCGGGGTCGGCGCAGTTCGATGCCATCGAACACAGGCCAATGCCGAGTATCGCCGCAACGATGAGTACCATTCGGAGGTTCGATGATTTAGGAAATTCGACTATTCTCATAGAGTCGGATTGCCGTTGTTTCTGGAGCGTTCGTTCGCGGTTCGTTCCGAATCCGACGTGCGAGGAATTCGAAGTGGCTTGCCAACGGTCAATCGATCCGGACTGGCCATGCGGTCTCGATTTGCATTGTAGATTTCGTTGTATTTTTTCGGCGATCCAAGCGTTCGTTGCGCGATGCCTGACAACGTGTCGCCGTATCTGACAACATACTCTTCAAAATTCTCGGGCGGTCGAAAATCCAAGGTCTGCTCAGTCGAGCGCAGCTGATCTTTCGATCCTGCCAACATGTCGGATTGCTGCGCAGGAGATCTAACGAACTCAGAAGGCAGCGATTCGGCAGGCATCAATGGAGGAAGAATTCCCAATTGTTCAACACTAATTTCTGACGCTGCCTGTTCAGAATTTGCACGAGCAAACTTCAACGGAGCTTCTGTCGACGCTGAATCGGAACGATCTGCCGAACGACGCTTCTTTGGGCGATAGCCGTCCAGGTCTTCATCGGGGATGTCTTCAGACGGCTGAGCGGACATACTTCGGGAACCTACTGGCACGGGAGCCGTCTTATTTCGTTGGTCCATCTTCTGCAGCACGTCGCGGAGAGTCCACTGTTGATCAGGTTCAGTCGGTTCGGATATTTCTTCGGATTTACTGTCGTTTAGATAGAGAGCGACGTCTCGTTCACGAAGAAGCTGATTGAGTTCCTGTTCACGACGGATACCCGGCACTTTCGTAGACAGCAGGGGTTCATTACGAAAGAAGAGCGCAGCCACAATTCCGATGAGGAGAATGCCCATTGCAAAACCGATTTTGCGGTCTGTGTGCATGGTGTTGCGGGTTGCTTGAGACTGACATCCTTCGAAACTATCGTCGGCGAGCATCGGCAAAAACGGCCGAACTGTTGCCGCATCATCGGTTTCGGATGCCGCAGCCCCGAACTTAAACAAAAATAGAGCGAAGTTGCAGGATTCAGAAAATTTGTCTTTCGATCGGTCCAAAACCGCAGTAGATCGACCATAGCGTGAATGTAATCGAAAGGGCGCAATGCCTCACAATCTGTGAACCGACGGCTCAGGAGACCAACCCTTGAACTGGCTTGGATTAAGTGGAACCTCTACTTCGCAGGTGTCTCAAGCATTGCGGTCAGTTTGGCGACGCCGTCAGAATTGCCGAAGGCAAACAGGTTGTCGCCGCCTTCGATCACCAGGTTACCCGGCGGCGGAAAAATTTTCTGACCGGAAACTTTGCGCACGCCCAGCAGCATGATGCCGGAATCACGCAGTCCGGTTTCGCTTAAACGCAATCCAACCAGAGCTGACTTTTCAGGAACCTGGACATCAGCGATTTCCCAGTCCACTCCTTCCGACTCAGCCACCTCAACAAAGTTTTCGATACTCGGTGAAAGCATAAAACGTGCCATGCGGATCGCACCGGATGACAGTGGATTCATCACGCGCGTCGCGCCGGCCTGAGTCATCTTCTGGGAGGCTCGATCATCACTGGCTCGTGCGACGATCTGCAGTCCTGGACACAACAGCCGAGCCGACAA
>JAYVNW010000858.1:0-3020 GCA_043758225.1 Candidatus Kuenenia sp.
GGACAATCAAAAATCCCGTTGTAGCAAGCCGTCGTGGGACACGTGAGCACGCATTGTCCGACTCGCCCCTGAAGTGCCTTACCAAGAGCATCTGTGCTGAACCCAAACACGAGTACAGAGATGCCTGGCCGACCGTCAGGCGTTTCTTCTGATGGAACTATGCGTTCAATTGCCGCTTCCACATCACACGCGATGACGCTGGTCGCATTGCCGCAAAAGACCGTTGCTGCGGTGTTAGCCCAGCGACTACTGTCCGCAGTAATAATAAGGCGGGCGGCCTTGATCGGAAAAGCTTCGGCAAAAGTGTCGATGATCTCGACCCCGTTGAGTTGCAGGGCTGTCGTGTGAGTTGCGGTCATCAGGAATTACTCGATTTGTGACTGCTTAAACAGAAATGGATCAGCGTGAAAAGTAATGAAACCTGGCCCAGAATGAAAACAGAAGGTCAATCATTCCACAGGTTGAGGCAGTCCACTGGCGTACAGAGCCCATCGAACCTGATTCATTTTGCCGGATTCGCGACGTTTTTGAAACCTATTTTCCCTTTGGGGCTCGCCTGATCAACGGCTCGCGCCATTAAACTTATCACACGTTTTGATGGCGATAACTTCAGACGCACTCTACGATGCAGTGGCCAGCCGAATACTGTTGAAGCACTTGACGATTCGTTTCCTTATCTGAGCCGCCCTGATCAGGTTACCGAATTGCCATAGCTGATGCTGCAGAACATAAGATTACTTGCAGAGAAAGTATCGCATGTCGACTGAAACAAATCCGTTCGAAACGCCGGACGTGGCATCATGCGCGGATGCCCCGGAGTTGAAAAGCACGGCATGGGTCTGGTGGATCAGCGGACTTTTGCTTTTGGCGACGATGTTAAATTACATGGATCGTCAAACGCTCTCGAACCTGCAGGTCAGGATCAAGACAGAACTTTCACTCAGCAACGAATTGTACGGCAACATGGAATGGGGATTCGGCTGGTCGTTCGCCGCTGGATCGTTGTTCTTTGGATACTTGTCAGATCGTATTTCTGTCAGGCTCCTCTATCCTGCTGTCCTGCTGGCATGGTCGTTCATCGGCGTTCTTACTGGATTCTGCAATGGTTATGAATCAATGCTGGGCTGTCGAATCCTGCTTGGCTTCTTTGAAGCAGGCCATTGGCCGTGTGCGCTGCGGACAACAAAGATTGTTTTGAATAGCAAGAACCGCACAATGGGAAACAGCATCCTGCAAAGTGGAGGAGCGCTGGGAGCAATCCTGACGCCGCCCGTGATTCTTATGATCGTTGGCGGCAGCGAAGTTGCCGGAGCATGGAGGTCACCGTTCATCATTATTGGCGCGCTAGGGATACTTTGGGCCATCGTCTGGTTGCTGTCGTTCCGAGGAAATGAGCTTCCTGTCCCCGCCAATGATTCAACAAATTCGTCAGAGGGCGGACCAGGCTTCTTGATGGAGTGCCTGAACAATCGGCGATTCTGGACCCTCGTTCCCGTCGTAATCTGTATCAATCTGACGTGGCAACTGATTCGCGCGTGGTTGCCAGCGTTCCTCCAGGAAGGACGAGGTGCCACCGAGAAGGAGGCGTTGCTTTTTAACTCAGCCTATTACATCGCGGCTGATATCGGATGCATCGCGGCCGGCGCGGCATCTCTTTGGCTCGCACGACGTGGCCAGGGAATCCATCGGACACGATTGATTATATTTGGCGTCTGTGCTGCGATGACATCAATGACGTTTATCGCCGCCAGGTTTCCTCTGGGTTGGGGACTTTATGGTGTTTTGTTGATCGTCGCAGCAGGGTCACTGGGTTTGTTTCCGGTCTACTATTCCCTGTCACAGGAAACGAGTGAACGTCACATGGGCAAAACGACCGGTCTTCTGGGAGCCCTCGCGTGGTTGGTGTCATCCCCCATACAAAAAGTTTTTGGCCGAGCCGTCGATATGACACATTCTTTTGATGCAGGTCTGGCATGGGCGGGCCTGACGCCGTGGATTGCACTTATCCTGCTTTTAATTCTGTGGCCGAGCGAGTTACGAGTATCCAGTGAAAGTCGAAACGCCAGTTGCTGAATGCAGGAAACATTTCATGAAACAGCATCGCCGACACGACATGAAAGCGGTACCACCGCACATGCAGCGTTAGCTTGGGAAAGTCTGGTAGTGTGAGAAGATCGCCTTCATGCGATGCTTCGCCGGTGTAAACGGCCCGTATCAGGCAAGGCATGGAGGCCGGTGACGAACATGACGACTGGCGAAGAACTGGGCAAGTCTGACGTCTCTGTAAAGTTGGCCGTAACATTGTTTACTCTGGCAGAAGACGCTATCGTGCATGATTCGGGATACGAACAAAGGCGGCGAAGTGCCTGTGTACGGGGAAGTTCGCTCAGAAAGCCTTCGTTCGAGATTGTCTGCTTCGGATTCTCAAAGGCGAAGTCCACGCGGCCATTCGCTGACTACGTCGGATGGCGACAGTTGAGAAACTATGCAAAGAAAAAAGTGCCGACGTGGACACCGGCTGCGGTTAATTCACGGCTCACTCGCATCGCATGAGATACGACTAATATCTTGCAGCCGGTCTGCCGATTGCGACAGGAGTGATTGAAGGAGCGTATCGCCATCTGCAGAAAGACCGTCTGGAACGCACCGGCATGCGAATTTCTACAGAAGGCGCCCAAGCCATGTTGAATCTCAGATCTCTCAAGGCCTCCAACGCCTGGGACGACTTTCGAATACAGTGTCTCAATTCCAGCCCCTCAAATCCTGATCGCCGCAAGTGCGGTCTCAATGGCGTGATAGCACACGAAATCCCGCACTTCACCGCGTCAACGAGAATCCCGAATAAGGTTCCACGGGATTCCGAATCATACATTTGCGAGACGAATTTTTTTCTGATAGACTCCGGCTACGTCGTTGGTCATCACGTATTGGTGAGGGCTCCCGATCGCACCCGTAGCTCAATTGGATAGAGCGTCGGTCTTCGGAACCGAAGGTTGTAGGTTCGAGCCCTACCGGGTGCA
>JAYVNW010000859.1:0-3074 GCA_043758225.1 Candidatus Kuenenia sp.
ATCGGCGAATTGTCTTTGCCAACTCAGGCCAAACTTCTGCGAGTTCTGGAGGAAGGCGAATACGTGCGTGTCGGCAGTACTGACCTCCAGCGTGTTCACGCACGCATCATCGCGGCGACAAATCGAGATCTGCTGAAAGAGGTCGCGGAGAAACGCTTCCGTGAAGATCTATATCATCGCCTTGATGTACTCTCAGTGCGACTTGCTCCACTTCGCGAGCGGTTGGATGATATTCCCATTCTTGTTCGGCATTTTATTAAACAGTTCGGATCGGAAAACGAAACACTAGTGACGGATATTGCCGACGACGTCGTTGAACAACTGAATTCGTTCCACTGGCCTGGCAATGTGCGTCAGTTGAGAAATCTGATTCATCGCGCCTGCGTGGAAGCGGAAACTTCCGTGATCAGGCAAATTGATTTCGGCAGCATTAAGTCCACCTCCGTGAGCAACAATGACCTGCCTTCAGAATTCCTGACAATGCCGCTGGATGAAATCGAACGAGCAGTCATTCTTTCAAGGATCCAACGATTCCAGGGCAATAAAACCGAAGCCGCCGCTGAGCTTGGCGTCACGCCCCGTACCCTCCGGAACAAAATCGCCCGATGGCAGGAACTGAAAAAAGCTGGATAATGCTCGATAATTGGCCTTCGGCAGACTGCCACGTCGCCGCTGTGTAACAATTACAAACCCGCAGCATGGGAAACGTGACGCAGGTTTGACAAAAGTGTGACCGAGACTCGACATCGCGACTGTCGATTTCGCCTATGATTACCAGAGTTGGTGACTGGCGACAAATCAGAACATACCGCGCCGGATTGATACCAAATCAGTTCACGATCCATGAATCCGATCTCGCGGATGCCATAGCAATGCAGCCCCGAATCACCCCAAAGAAAAGCTACGATGCGAAGTGGGAAAGAATTGTTGATCGCTAGTAATCAATTCGCACGCGAACAGCGGCTCAAGAGCTGGTGGCATCTTGTCTCAACAGTGTCGATCGCTGCAGTGTTTCTCTCGATCGCCTGCATGAAACTTCCGTTGGCTGTTTGTCTCACCAGCAGCATCGTTGGCAGCCTGGTTCTGGTGCGGTTGTTCATCATTTATCACGACTACATGCATGGCACCATTCTTGCCGGCTCTCGAATTGCCAGCGCGATCCTGCGCTTTTATGGACTGCTGGTACTGAGCCCACCGAGCGTGTGGAAGCATTCGCACGACGATCATCACAAGCACAACGCGCGAAATTTCGGAAGAACGTTGGGAACGTTTCCTGTGATGAGTACTGCCGACTATGCCGTGTCCACACGCTGGCAGCGTTTCATGTACGCCGCGATGCGTCATCCGCTCACGATCTTATTCGGTTATGCTACGATCTTCCTTTGGGAGATGTCTCTCTGGGCGTTTATCGCCAATCCCAGAAAACACTACGATGGCGCAATGGCTGTTGTCCTGCATATCGCAATCGCTGTGGCCCTGAGTTTCATTTCGTGGCAAACGATGATTCTGGGACTGATCCTACCAATGTTCATTATCACAGGTCTTGGTTCGTACCTGTTTTATGCGCAGCATAATTTCCCTGGCATGAAGCGCCGACATGGCAAAGAATGGGATCATGTGTATGCGGCTCTACAGTCATCCAGCTTCATGAAAATGGGGCCAGTCATGCATTGGTTCACTGGAAACATCGGCTATCACCATGTTCATCACTTGAACGCGCGGATTCCATTTTACAGGCTGCCTGAAGCCATGGCTGGCCTGCAGGAATTGCAGTCACCGCCCGTGACAACACTGTCGCCTGTCGAGATTGTCCGGTGCCTGAGGTTAAAGCTGTGGGATCCTGCGGGCGATCGACTTATGACTTTTCGCGAGGCATCACGATGCCGAATGAACGGCGACCTTCACCCCGCTGATAGCCTGCAGCCGCAAGCTTGACAACAAGGATCGGACATTCCACGCAAAAGGAATCACATCAAAGCAACATTACTTCCCAATACAAAAGTTGCTAAAGATGTGATCCAGAATGTCGTCGGTATAGACCTCTCCAAGAATCACGCTCAATTCCTGCAATGCCTGACGTATGTCAATCGCAATCAATTCGTCGCCACGCAATTCGGTGGTGGCTAACTTCGCTTTTTGCAGCGATTGAATTGTGCAACACAAGCTGTCACGGCACCGGACGGCCGTGGTCCCCAGCAATTCGCTGCGAGCTGATTGAGTTCCCGTGAGTTGCCGGCGAAGCGTCGTACGCAACAACTCGATGCCGTTGCCACTCACAGCGCTGATCCGCAAGCTCGACGTTTCATCGCGGAATTTCTTCTCATTACTAACAAGATCGCAACGTGTGAGAACGTTCAGCATCATCGGACATCGCTGCATGGCCAGCTTTTGCAACCGTGCATCTTCATCCCAATCGTGCCGGGATAAATCTGCGGCCGTACACCATACGACCACATCGGACGCCGAAACCTGTTCCGCGCGCAATTCCTGAGCCCGCTCCATAATCAGATCCGCAGCATCTTCCCAGCCTGCGGTATCGATGAGTTCTACTTCCATTGAATCAAGTCGAAGCGTGGCGGTCAGATAGTCTCGCGTTGTTCCGGCGATCGGCGACACGATTGCACGCTGCTTTTCAATCAAGCAGTTGAATAGCGTGCTCTTGCCTGCGTTTGGCAATCCTGCCAGCACGATACGACGGCGATATCCCGCTGGAAGTCGAGTCGCCGAGACATCAGTCAGTTCATTGAGAAGAAGCAACGCCGTATCCAGTCGAACGGCGATTTCTGATTTCGTAATGAATTCGATATCTTCTTCGACAAAATCTAAACCCGCTTCCAGGTCACCGAGCAGCGCGATTAGGTCGATCCGCTGTTGTCGCAGACGCGATGTGATTCTTCCTCCCAATTGCGACAGCGCCTTTTGCAGTTCATCGTAATCAGTCGCTTGAATGACTCCGAGTACCGCTTCGGCCTGCAGCAGGTCAATCCTTCCGGACAAAAATGCCCGCATCGTAAATTCCCCGCGCTGAGCAAGCCGGGCACCGTTTTCGCAAAGATGCTCCAAAGTGGCTTCGA
>JAYVNW010000860.1:0-7642 GCA_043758225.1 Candidatus Kuenenia sp.
GGGCTGCGGTTGTCCTGGCAGAAGCCGAAGTTCCTAAAGCTGTTGCTGAAGCATTTGCGAACAACAAGTTGGGCCTTCTGGATTTCTACGAACTAAAAAATGTTCAGGCCGATACAAAGATGCGAGAATCAATTGCAGGGGAAAGTACCGGCCGAGCGGGTCGGGCTACTGAAGGTTAATTCAGCAATCGTTGTATTTCGTGCGACTGATTGAATTCGACTACTCATGGAATTGACCATGAGAACTGAGAAATTGGGAGAAAAGTGACTGGCAATCCTCTAGTTCGCCGATAGTATGCCGGTCCGAAGGCACTAGAGACTTGAAATTCTCAGCCAACAACACCTGTTGATTTTGAATCAGATTTTTTTGTGGATTTGGTAGAACAATGTCGCGGGGTGGAGCAGCCTGGTAGCTCGCGAGGCTCATAACCTCGAGGTCGTCGGTTCAAATCCGGCCCCCGCCACTAAAACCCCGGTGTCGAATTTACTTCGACCCCGGGGTTTTTTCATGCGTCAATCGAAACTCCAGCCAGTATTGACTTTTCTTTGTGGCATGATTGCGTCTGCTGATTTTGCAGTAACGACCGGGTTTAATAAATTTGCAGACACGATGTGTATTTGCGAATCTCGAGCTTTGCACTCTGGGTGTGAACAACTGACCCTAAACTTTTGCTGTCGTCAGTGGCTCACCCACCGACCACTCACGGCCGCTGCGAATCACTTTTCGGTACAGCGTGTCACGTTCAACCGGGACGCGACCAGCTTCCTTGATCAAACGATGAAGTTGTTCCACCGACATGCCTTCCGGCGTTTTTGCACCAGCGTCATGGTAGATCAATTCATGCACGACGGTGCCGTCGATGTCGTCGGCTCCGTAACCAAGTGCCAGCTGAGCGGTCTGCTCACCAAGCATGATCCAATAGGCTTTGATGTGATCGAAATTATCCAGCATCAGACGGGATAGCGCAACCATTCGAAGGTCAAAAACACCGTCGGCTTTCTGGATCGATGAAAGTTCGGTGTTTTCCGGATGAAACGCTAACGGGATGAATGTCTGAAAACCGGAAGTTTCATCCTGCAGCGTTCGCAAGCGGATTAAGTGATCAACCCGATGTTGTGCTTTTTCGATATGACCATAGAGCATCGTGGCGTTTGAACGCAGGCCAAGCTGATGAGCCGTGCGGTGGACGTCAAACCATACATCGCTGTCGGCTTTGTGCTCACAGATCTGCTGGCGGACGCCTTCGTCAAAAATCTCTGCCCCACCCCCCGGCATACTGCCCAGGCCCGCTTCCACCAGCTGCTCCAGAATCCATTGAATCGGCTTCCTGGTAATGAAGCTAAACCAACTGATCTCAACCGGGGTCCATGCTTTGATGTGAATTTCCGGGCACGTTTCATGAATTACTCGAACAACGTTGAGATACCAGTCAAAACTTTTCTTGTGATGCAGTCCGCCAACGACATGGATTTCAGTTGCCCCTGCTGCGCGGCCTTCGAGAACTCGTTCGCGCAGCATGTCGTCGGTGAACGTGTAGGCTTTTTCATCCTTCAGGTCTGCCCGAAAGGCGCAGAAGCGGCAGCGATAGACGCAAACATTTGTCGGGTTCAGATGAATGTTCGTATTGTAGTAAGCGTAGTTTCCATTCTTGCGTTCGCGAATATGGTTGGCAAGTTGCCCCAGAAGATGCAGGTCGGCTTGTTCGTCGAGCAGGACGCCGTCATCGAAAGCCAGACGTTCGCCGGCGAATACTTTGTCTGCCACGGAACGAATCGCAGGATTTTGGATTGGAATTGACATGGTTGTGACTTTGTGACGAAATGGATTTCAGAACACCCAGACATCGAGACAGCCGAGCACAAGGATGCCGAAACTGATGATGGCGTTGACGTTGAAGAAGGCAATGTTGATTCGATTGAGGTCATTCGGGCGGACAAGCCAGTGTTCGTAAAGCAATAAAGCGGCGATCGCGATGACCCCGCCCAGAAAAAGCAGCCCTAGCCCCGCCATTTTCCACAGCAGCACAAGCATGGCAATCGTGAGCAGATGACTCACAAATGCGATTCGCAAAGCTGAGTGAACTCCAAACCGTGCCGGGATGCTGTTGAGCTTGCGTTCACGGTCGAAGTCCGCGTCCTGGCAGGAATAAATGATGTCAAAGCCGCCGACCCAGAAAAAAATCATACCGGCGAGAAGTGTTGGAATCAGTGCGAACTCATTTCTGACGGCGATCCAGGCAGCAATCGGCGACATCATGAGTGCCGCAGACAGCCAGTAGTGGCACAGGCTGGTCCAGCGTTTCGCCAGCGAATATCCCAATAAGAAAAGCAATACCGGGACGGACAAAAGTATTGGCAGTTGTTTTGGCAGAAAGATTGCTGTGGCAGCGATGAATGCCACGCTCATCATAAGCGTGAATACGATGACCGCTTTCACGGACAATAACCCTGCGGGGATGTGTCGCTTTGAAGTGCGAGCATTGTCAGCATCAATATCGCGATCGACCAGCCGATTAAATGCCATTGCAGCCGATCGTGCTGTCGCCATGCAGATGAGAATTCCAACGAGATCCTGCCAGCGAAAAATACTTCCCGGGGTTGCCCACGCGATCACAGCGGAGAGCAAAGCAAACGGCAATGCGAACACCGTGTGGCTGAAGCGGATGAGTTCAAGGAAATATTGGATTTTCTGGAACATGAATGTTTGTTGCCACGCGAGTGACTAACCTTCATCCCGACGCGTAACTAGACTTAGAGTGACCAAACGCGGAGGGTTGAGGCCCAACCGCTCGCCGCGATGAGTGAGACCGCATTTCAAGTGCCAATGTAACGGGAATAAAGCGTTCTTGCCAAAGCTGGATCTTCTGTCCCGCGAATGATAGCTCGGCCATCCGGAAAGATTGTCATTTCGATCGGATGGTTCCCATACACTTCCAAAATCGTCACTCGCACCAAAAACGGATTAATCGTGACTTCGCCTGCAGCCCTTAACCGACTCGCCACATCAGGCAAGGAGAGCGCTAATTTTTCAGGCGGCGTGACTTGGACGGCATTTCGACCGCAAAGAATGGTGGAGGACGATTTTCGACTTCCATGCAGCCAAAGACGTTCTCCCAGGTGACAAGCTGGACACTGCGAATTTTCTCGCAATTTGCTGACGTCCATTTGTCGAAAAGACCCAGTCCACGCATCAATGATCGTTAGTTTTCGATCCACCTGATCTGCATGCCCAGTGAGAATCTTTAGAGCCAAGGCTGCCTGGAACGACGCAATTATGTTAACAGCAGGACCAAGAACACCTGCTGTATCGCAGGTCTCGGTCGTTCCTGGTGGCGGTGGGCTTGGCATCAGGCAGCGCAGACATCCGGAATCGTGCGGAAACACAGGCATGACCTGACCAACGCTGCCGGTGCAACCGGTGAAGATCCAGGGGATTCCGAGTTGCAGCGAGACGTCATTGATCAGATAGCGAATCTCAAAGTTATCGGTGCCATCCAGAATCAATGTTACCTTGTCGGCAAATTTCGAAATGTTCGACCAATCCACGTCGGCAACAATTGGTTCAATGGTGATCTCTGAGTTGACTCGTTGCAGTCGCCGTTCTGCAGCAATCACTTTGGGCAGGTGTTCGGCAACGTCATCTTCATCGAACAGAATCTGTCGCTGCAGGTTGCTGAGTTCCACAAAGTCGCGATCAACGATGCGAACATGCCCGACTCCAGCTCGAACCATGGTGTCGGCCAGCACGCATCCCAGCGCGCCGCAACCGACAAGTAGAACATGGCTATTCGCCAGACGCTGCTGTCCATCACGACCAATCCCGGCGAAGAGCATTTGTTTGTGATAGCGGGATGGTGTCATGATTTGGGTTTGTCGAAGTGCGGGCTTCAATACAGTGTGCAGGGCCGAACACCTGGACGAGCGCTCCGTCAACAATGAAACGAGGAGTAGTGGCTTAGAAAAGTGGCCAGTAACCAATAGTGCGAAGCACCCTTCGGGCCATTCGGCTATTGGTTCCTACCCCATTTTTCTGAGCCTTGACAGAGCACTAGGACACGCCCATCAATGCTCCGCGCACTTGTCGTCCAAGGCGTTCGGCTGCCACAACGTCATTTCCCATCACTGTAAGATGCCCGAGCTTGCGACCAAGTCGAATTTCCGATTTTCCATACATGTGGATATGGATATTCGGATGAGCAAATATCTTTTGCCACGCCTGCGGAGATGCATTCATCAAATGGTCTCCAAGGAGATTCAGCATCACTGCGGGCGATTGAATTGAAACGTCTCCCGATGATAATCCGCAGACAGCACGCACTTGCTGTTCAAACTGACTGCTGCGGCATGCGTTGATTGTCAGGTGGCCACTGTTGTGTGGTCTTGGTGCGATTTCGTTGACGAGCAATGTTGCGTCGTGTGTCGCAAAGAACTCCACGCAGAGCACGCCGATGACATTAAAGTGTTCCAGAATCGCACGTGCGATCTGTTGAGCTTCCTGTGTCTGCCGCTCCGAAATTAGTGGAGACGGGCTAATGGACACATCGAGAATATGATTCTCGTGGTGATTCAATACAGGCGGGAAGAAGCTGCACGTGCCGTCCGAGAATCGTGACGCAACGATGGAAAGTTCGTGACCGAAGGGGACGACCTTCTCCAGAATTGCTTCTGACACGTTGAACGATCGCCACATCTCGCCGAAATCACTCCTTGAGTTAATTCGTGCCTGCCCCTTGCCGTCGTAACCCAGCGTTACTGTCTTTAGAATGGCATCTCCACCAAACTGCGTGACTCCGGATTGAAGTTGTGTTTCGGAGGTGATCTTCAAAAAATCGGCCGTAGGAATTCCGATTCCGCGCAGCGAAGTTTTCTCAAGTAACCGATGCTGTGAAGCACGCAGCAATTCTGGCCCGGGAAACACGGGAACATGTTGCAGCAGGGTTTCTACGGTCGCAACAGGAATATTTTCCTGCTCGTAGGTGACAACATCGACATGTTTGGCGAATTGCCTGAGTGCGTCGAAGTCCGTGAACGCTGACGGCCAAGCACAATCGCTGACTTGTCCGGCGGGTGAGTTCTGTGGATCACCGAAAATCTGTACGCCGTATCCGCATTGTCGAGCGGCAATCGCGAACATGCGACCCAACTGGCCTCCGCCGAGCATTCCGATTGTGGAACCGGGAGGGACAACATGTTTCTTCGACGACATGAACCTGGTGACTCACGAGTTTGGGGCAAATGCAGGACGGGACTCCAGTCCCGTCCTGATAATGAACGATTCAGGTCCAGAAGGGTCTGGAGACCCGTCCTGCGGTAAAACAGAATCTGTCGATCGCCTACAATGGCCTTCGCCTATAGCACAGCGCGAATGCGTTTTAGAAATTCCGAATTCGTTGGGAATTTTTCCATCGTCTTGGTGAGTTGCTCCATGGCTTCCACGGGACTCATACTCACAAGGCTGCGTCGCAACATGGTGATGCCTTCCAGCAAATCTGGATCAAGAATCTTTTCTTCACGTCGAGTACCAGACTTCGAAATATCAATCGAAGGCCAGATGCGGCGGTCGGCAAGATCGCGGCTGAGCACCATTTCCATGTTACCCGTGCCCTTGAATTCCTGGAAAATGGCTTCATCCATCCGGCTACCGGTATCAATCAATGCCGTTCCGCACACTGTCAGCGAGCCACCTTCGTCAAATCGACGAGCCTGACCGAATAGTTTCTTTGGAATATCCAACGCACGGATATCCAGACCACCCGTCGCGGTACGCCCGGTGTTGCTCCACTTGTTGAATGCGCGTGCCATGCGTGTGATGCTGTCCAGCAGAATGAAGACGTCTTTGCCTTCCTCTGCCAGTCGTTTGGCCCGTTCAATAATCAACTGACTGATGCGAACGTGACTTTCAACATCACTGTCGAGTGAAGACGATATGACTTCGCCCTTCACCATACGTCGCATTTCGGTGACTTCTTCGGGTCGTTCGTCGATCAGCAGGACCATCAGGTAAATTTCCGGATGGTTGATACTGACGGAGTTCGCAATGTCCTGCAGAAGCATCGTTTTGCCGGTGCGAGGTGGGGCTACCAGCAAAGCTCGCTGGCCTTTGCCGATCGGACACAGAAGATCCATGACTCGCATCGTTAAAGGTCGAGCACCAACTTCGAGCTTAATTTGTTCAAACGGATTGATCGCAGTCAGATTCTCGAAGCTCTTGACGTTAGCATATTCTTCGGGAGTATAGCCATCGATCAATTCCACTTCCTGAAGCCGTGGTCCTTGATTTCGTGTTCCCATTCCAACATCACCGCGAATCAGCACACCTTCGCGGAGCTTGTATTTTTCGACCAGGGAGCTGGAAACGAATGGGTTGGAATCTTCTGCAACGTAATTCTTCTTCGGGTCACGCAGGAAACCGTAACCGCGGTTGTGTAACTCCAGGACACCATCAAACGTCCCTTCAATAACTTCGAAAGTTGTCTGAACCTGGCGACTGTTTCGGCGTGGCATGCCACCACGATCCCGACCTCCACTTCCACCTCCCCGGCTGCTGTCTCGACTGGAGCTGCCACCGCGTGGTTGATTTCCATCGCTACGTCGTCCGCGGCTGCTATTGTTTCCGCCGCTGGTGTTCCCGCCAGAAGTGCTCGGGCGTCTTCCTCGCCCGCTGTCCTGTCGATTCGCTCCCTGTGAACGGCCTGAATCATTGCGACCGGCATCTCGTGAGCGATCACGACCATCATTTCGGCCTTCGCCACGATTTTGAAAGTCTCCACGGTTTTGATCGCTGCCACGGTTTGCATCGAAATTGCGATTTTGGTCGCCACCACGGTTCGCGTCGCCACCACGGTTCGCGTCGAAACTGCGATTCTGGTCGGAACCTCGATTGTCATTGCTGTCCGTTGAGCCAACGTTGTCCGGTCCTCGACGACGACGACGACGACGACGACGCGGCCTCCGATCTCCTCCATCCCCTTCAATGCCTCCCTCGGCGCGGTTTGGACCATCTCCGGCCTCACCAGGAAAGTCGCCGTCATCCATTGGGCTATCATCTGAGATAATATCGCGATCAAAATCGTCCCGGACATCCTGTGGGCGGTCTTCACTTGAATCTATTCGTGATCGACCACGACTTGGTGATGGCGTTGGAGAATCATCATCGTCGCCAAAATCAAGTTCGTCAGTGCTGAAATATCGCATTCCTGTTTGAGATTCAACATCAGCGATTTGGCGTTCAAGACGATTCGATGTTCTTTCACTGCGTAAAGATCGGTCAAGCAAATTTGGGGTTTCCCCTTCTGGTTCCGCCGTTGGAATAGGCTTCGCGCGAGGTTCGCGACGAGGTCGGCGTTCGCGTTTCGTCTCCTCAACGGCTTCACTCGATTCTTCGGCGGCGACGGTTGCTATACGCGTGCGTCGGGCTGGTTTAACTTCTTGAGCGGCTTTTTCTTCTGCCACGCCAGAACCGAAATCGTCAACTGAAGACGGAGCTGAAGTGTCAGCATCATCGTCGGTTGATTTTCGACGTGATCGGGTGGCAGGCGGAGTGGTTTCACTGCGAGGGGTGGAGCGACGACGAGGCGTTCGCTGGCTGGTTCCTTCGGAATCGGAACTGCTTGTCGGCATAAATTAAAACCTGACTGAGCTTG
>JAYVNW010000861.1:0-1704 GCA_043758225.1 Candidatus Kuenenia sp.
GCAGCGGAAGAGATTTATCTTTCAGTTCTGACTCGCATGCCAACGGAAGACGAAGTTGCTGAAGTGACCAGCTATTTGAGTAGTCGAACAGCCGACCGAAACCTGGCGGCTCAAGAGTTGGTCTGGGCGGTTTTGAATTCCGCTGAGTTTCGATTTAATCATTAGTTCGATTTGCAGGATCCATAAATCATGAAAATCAACTACGCCTGCCGATCAACTGAACACGGACTGGCTCGCCGGCAATTTCTTGGTTCAATGGCCGCCACCAGCGCCGGTTTCGTTGCTGGTGGACTGGGCATTTTTGCCAACCGCGCGGTCGCCGAACAGTTGCGATCTGACCAAAAACGCATCGTGGTCTTTAACATGCACGGCGGGCTGAGCCAACTCGAAAGTTGGGACCCGAAACCAGGCACAGATACCGGTGGACCTTTTCTTGCCATTCCCACATCCGTACCCGGAATTCACATCAGCGAACTACTGCCACAGACGGCTCAGCAAATGCACCATCTGTGCCTTGCCCGCGGCGTCAATACCAGCGAAGACGATCATGGCAAAGGTGCATATATGATGCTGACCGGAAGGCGTCAGACGCCTGCGGGGAATTTTCCGCAACTTGGTGCTGTTGCCGCACGTGCTCTGACACCAGACAACAGCGCGTTGCCGGGACATATTCTGATTACGCCGGGAGGTAGCGGCGGACGTGGCAACGATTCGGCTTATCTTGGCCCGAAGTATTCGAGCATCTATCTGGGAAACGGCAACCCGCCGCAGAATACAATGCGCCCAGACAATATTGCAGAAACATCCGACGCCGCTCGCCAGGATTTTCGGCGTCATGTGAACGAGCGATTTCTGAATCGACGCCGCACGGCTGTGACTGAGGCATTCGCGTATTCTTACGAACAGGCCGAGCAACTGATGCGACAGCGCGACGTGTTCGACGTGTCGCAGGAACCCGCTGCGGATAACGATCGTTATGGCACACACGACTTCGGACGTCATTGCCTGCTGGCGCGACGGCTTCTCGAGCAGGGGATTACCTTTGTGCAGCTGTCACATTCGAACTACGACACTCACAACGAAAATTTCAACTTCCACATTGAGCAAATGGGCGAGTTTGATCGATCATTTTCCTGTTTCGTCGCGGACCTCGCCGCTCGTGGAATGCTCGACAGCACGCTGATTGTGGTGCTGTCAGAATTCGGTCGTACACCAAATATTAATCAGTACTACGGACGCGATCATTGGTCGAAAGCGTGGTCGGTCTGTCTTGCAGGTTGCCGAATTCCACGTGGAGCCGTGTACGGAAAGACGAATGCAAACGGGACAGCGGTGGAAGAAGGACAGGTTGATCACGGCGCGCTGTTTCATACGTATTTACAGGCGGCAGGCGTGGATTCAACTGGATCATTTGATATCGATGGTCGTGACATGCCGATCGCTGATCCTTCGACCGGTGCGATTTCACAGTTGCTCACATAGGCAATTCTCATGATAATTCCCGAAGGATTCGATCCCAAACTAACGCACGTTGTGTCGCAATGGCCGCACGAACGACCTTTAAATGCCTGTCGTTTCGACCCGGCTGGGCGTTTCGTGTATTGCGGTTCGGAAGACGCCGCTGTCGAACGCTTCAATCTTCCCGATGGCGCTCGTACGATCATCAACGGCGGCCATCAGACGTGGGTTAAGGCCGTCGCGTTT
>JAYVNW010000862.1:0-5839 GCA_043758225.1 Candidatus Kuenenia sp.
TCGGACGCAATACTCGCATCGCCCTATTCGACAGCGCAACGGGCGAACGGCACGATCTGGCATCATCTGATGCACTCACCGAATTGCCAGAAGTTGCTCCCACGGCAACTCACGCAGATATTCCGGCCTTGATGCAGGAAGCGGCAGAGTACATTCTTACAAACGAAGCCGGACGCACTGACGTCTGGATCTGTTCGGACCTGCGTCAATCTGACTGGAATCCCAGCGGTGGCCGCTGGGAATCCGTCCGCGAACAACTCCGCAATCGTGATGGCGTACGACTCTATTTGCTGGCCTATCAGGATCTCGCACCCGACAACCTTGCCGTGTCCGTCGGTGGCGTTCATCGTCGTGAGACCATCGAGGGTGCCGAATTGGTGATGGATCTGAAGCTGACTCGCGCGACCCCGACCAGCGATGCGATTCGGGTTCCCGTCACATTCGTCATTGGCGGAGCTCGTTCCACAATCGATCTGGAATTGACCGGCAATCAGCTGGTTCGCAACGGTCACACGATTCCCATCGATCGCGAATCCAAACGCGGCTGGGGCCGAGTCGAACTTCCGCGCGACGCAAATTCGTCGGACAACGTGTTCGACTTCGTCTATGCCGAGCCCGCAGTCCAGCAGACGGTGATTGTGTCGGATGATCCGCAGGTTGCTGAGTTACTTCGCCTGGCTTCTGCGACACCGTCGGAACGAAGTCTAATTTACGAAGCTCAGATCATTCCATCCTCGCAGGCTGCCATCATCGAATGGGACAAAACGGCACTCGTGTTGTGGCAAGCACCGTTGCCGACCGACGTAATCGCAAAGCAGCTGGAATCGTTTGTAGGGCAGGGCGGTTGTGCGATGTTCTTTCCGCCGGAAGCTCCAGATAATTCCGAGCTATTCGAAACTTATTGGGGCCAGTGGTTGGAACCACAGGAAGGCGATCACTTTGCAGTTTCTCGCTGGCGACTCGACGCCGATTTGCTCGGCAACACGCTCAGCGGCACACCGTTGCCTGTTGGCCAGCTAGCAACATATCGCAGCTGCGAAGTTGTGAACGAACAAGCCACAACACTGGCACACCTTGAAAAAGGCCCGCCGCTGCTTCTGCGAGCGAACACAGATCAGGGTGCTGCCTGGTTCTGCAGCACATTGCCAACGACCGAATATTCAAACTTCGTCAGTAACGGCATCACGTTTTACGTGATGATTCAGCGCGCCGTCGCTCGTGGTGCGGCTGCTTTGGGAGAAGCTCGCCAGTACGATTGCGGATCACTGAAATCCAGCATCGCCGAAGCATGGACTCCGCTGGACGAGGGCTCAGAAAATGTTTCGTTGTCGCAGCGAACGCTCAACAACGGACTATATGAAACCCCAGAAGCCGCGTTTGCACTTAATCGCCCGCTGACGGAAGACGCTGTCGAAGTATTGAGTGATGGGACACTGGAACAAGTACTCAGCGGTCTGAACTACACTCGCATCGACGACAAAGCAGGCAGCTCAATGGCTCTAGCCAGTGAAATCTGGCGCACGTTTTTGATCCTGATGATCATCGCTCTGATGGCGGAAGCATTGTTGTGCGTGCCGGATAAAATCGGAAACATTGTCGAAGTGAAAACGATCAAACGCGATGCACCCTTGCAAATTACGCCGTTTCCGAAGAAGGGATCTGCGATGCGGACATGAGTTTTCAATTCCGTAGGACAGGGTCTCCAGACCCGTCCGGACCAGACATGATTTCAAGTACAACCTCGGCAACAAAGACAGATCCGGATTGGACTGAAGTCCCGTGCTAAGGTTCATCCCACGTTGATCCTAAATATTATATCAACCACAAATCACGCTTATGACCTTTGTCTGGACATTCACAACACTCGTCATTTCGATCATCGTACTGATCGTAGCGGCGGCGTGTTGTTTCATCAGCTGGCGGCGAAGCGGCTATTCACGGTCCATGCTGTGGCTGGAGTTGTTTCGATTTATACTGATCGCACTTGTCCTGGTGACATTGAATCAACCTGAGTTCACGCAGGAGATCAAACCGAAGGAACAGCCGACACTTGTAGTCCTGCATGATATCTCGGGCAGCATGCAAACCCAGGACGTCATCAATCCGCAAGCTCCCGCCGAAAAACCTAAGACGCGAGCCGACGCTGTCGCTCCAGTCATTCTACCGGAACTCTGGAAGCAGCTTGACGGCCGCATGAACGTTGTTTTCGAACCGTTCTCATCGCAACCGCCAACTGGCGAAAAAGGCACTGATCTGAGTACCGCTCTCCAGTCAACGGCCGAAAAACATGCCAACCTGCGAGGCGTTGTGCTGTTGTCGGACGGAGACTGGAATATTGGCCAGTCACCAGATTCGGCAGCCTCGGCATTGCGTGTCAAAAACGTGCCAGTATTTGTCGTTGGCGTCGGCAGCGAAGAACGTCTGCCCGACATGGAACTCGCCGCATCAGACGCACCAACATTCGGCGTCGTCCATAAGTCGCTTCGCATACCATTTCGCATCATCAGTTGGCTGCCAGCAGATCGAGAAGTGAAAGTTACACTAACAGGAACCCGTGGTGAGAAAGTCGAAAAGAACGTCCGTGTTTCCGGAATGGGGCAGCAGCAGGATACGATTGATTGGAAGCCCGAAAAAACCGGTGAGTACACGCTGACGCTCGAAATCCCGATCGATGAATCCGAAACGCTGCCTGACAATAATAAGCTCAGCATCCCAATTACGATTCGCGATGAAGAACTTAAAGTACTGGTGGTCGAATCGTTTCCTCGCTGGGAATATCGTTATCTGCGAAACGCACTGGAACGCGACCCAGGCGTAGCAGTAAGTTGCCTGCTGTTTCATCCTGATCTTGACGCCGTGGGCGGCGGACGTGGCTACCTTGATCAGTTTCCGACCGAAAAAGAATTGTTCGAATACGACGTTGTTTTCGTTGGTGATGTCGGCGTCGGCCCAAAACAGCTCACGCCGCAGGATTGTGTGAACCTCAAGCAATTGGTTCGCAGTCAGGCTGGCGGATTGGTATTCATGCCGGGCTTTCGTGGTTTCGAAAATTCTCTCCAGACGAGCGAGCTGGATGAACTGCTCCCGGTAGTGCTGGATCAAACACATCCGAAAGGGTATGGCTCATCCCGGCCAGCACGATTCTCGCTTACCGAGGCGGGACGCCGCAGTCTGTTGACGCGTCTTGAGCCCGAAGACAATGAGAACGAACGTGTCTGGAATGGGCTGCCCGGATTTCAGTGGTACGCAGCGGCGGAACGAGCGAAAATTGGTGCCCAGGTGTTGGCAACTCACGATTCGGATTCGACAGGTTTTGGCCGAGTCCCCCTGATTGTGACTCGCACGGTCGGCACGGGAAAGGTTCTCTTCATGGGCACCGACGGAGCATGGCGATGGCGAAAAGGTGTTGAAGATTTGTACCACTATCGCTTCTGGGGCCAGGTCGTTCGCTGGATGGCTTACCAGCGCAACATGTCGCAAGGCGAAGCGATGCGACTGTTCTATTCCCCCGACCGCCCCGAAGCTGGAAACGTGGTAACACTCAACGCTAACGTCATGAGCACAGCCGGAGATCCAATGCGAACAGGTACCGTGATCGTTCAAGTCGTATCGCCATCTGGCCAAACGGATTCTGTGCGACTTGCCCCTGCCGGCGAAGATTCCTGGGGCTTGTTTACTGGTTCGTTCGTTCCAACCGAAGGCGGCCAGTATAAACTCGTGACCAGTTGTGCCGAAACTGGCGGACGTCTGGAGACGATCATTTCAGTCCTTGGCCAGGAAAAGGAACTCATCGGCCAACCTGCCCGCGTCGATGTTTTGAGAGAGATCGCTCAGGTCACTCGTGGCCAGTTGACGTCTGTGTCCGAGATTCAAAATCTCGTCGATCACATCGCCGCGATGCCGGAACCCGAACCCATCATCCGCCGCTTCCGCCTCTGGAGTCAACCCGCATGGGGCGGTTTGATCGTGCTGCTTCTTGGCGGATTCTGGACCGGCCGGAAACTGGCCGGATTAGCTTGATCACCCCGGCGAGCGGCATTTGTCAGCTTGCCGGGACAATGCGATTCCTGCACAATGTGCCAAGTGCAGCCAAATCGCATTGTACCGGTGGGCTGACGCCGCACCGCTCGCCTATCGGCTCAGTGGCTTGAATCGGCCGTTCTGCGGACGATCGGCATCGACGCCTAGACGCTGATGTCTCTGCTGCTCGTACGTGCCATAATTTCCTTCGCACCACACGACTTTGCCGTCCGGTTCGAAAGCCAGAATATGCGTCGCGATACGGTCAAGGAACCAGCGATCGTGGCTCACAACGACCGCACAGCCGCCAAAGTTGGACAATCCTTCTTCCAGGGCTCGCAGCGTATCAACATCAAGATCGTTTGTTGGCTCGTCGAGAAGCATCAGGTTGCCACCGGATCGCAGCAGCTTAGCCAAGTGAACTCGGTTACGTTCTCCACCGGAAAGTTGACCGACCAATTTCTGCTGATCGGAGCCCTTGAAATTGAATCGCCCGCAGTACGATCTCGCGTGAATTGTGGATGATCCGACTTCCAGAATATCATGGCCGCCGGAAATCTCCTGGTAAACGCTCTTGCTGCCATCCAATGTGTCGCGAGACTGATCGACATAGGATGCCTGGACAGTGTCGCCGATTCGAAGCGTTCCGGAATCAGGTTCCTCCAGTCCCATGATCATGCGAAACAATGTTGTTTTGCCAGCACCGTTTGGTCCGATCACTCCGACGATGCCGCCTGGAGGCAAATCAAAACTCAGATTCTCAAACAGCACACGATCGCCATAACTCTTCGTCAGATTTTCGGCCTTTACTACAAGTTGGCCGAGCTTACGTGACGTAGGAATCTGAATTTGGGCGGCCTCGTCGCGTTCGTCAAACTTCTGCGCCGCCATTTCGTTGTATCGTTCCAGACGCGCCTTGTTCTTACTGGCTCGCGCCTTGGGTGACATGCGGACCCATTCAAGCTCCCGCTTCAGGTTTCGCTGGAAACGAGTTTCGCCGCGCTCTTCCTGTTCCAGACGTTTGCGTTTCTGTTCCAGCCACGATGTGTAATTGCCTTCGTATGGAATACAGCGACCACGATCGCATTCCAGAATCCATCCGGCAACGTTGTCCAGGAAATATCGATCGTGTGTCACCGCGACGACGGTACCTGCAAAGTTCTTCAGAAATTGCTCGAGCCATTGGACTGAGGAAGCATCCAGATGGTTTGTCGGTTCGTCCAGCAACAGAAGATCGGGATTCATCAACAGTAATTGGCACAATGCGACGCGGCGTTTTTCGCCCCCGGAGAGGACACTAACCTTTGCATCGGCAGATGGAAGCTGCATTGCGTCAGCGGCGATCTGAAGCGTACGATCCATTTCCCATAGATTATTGTGATCAATTTTGTCCTGCACGGTGGTCAGTTCATCGAGAACTTTTTGCATTTCTTCGGGCGACATATCTTCGCACAGCTTCATGTTGAGTTCGTTGAAACGATCCAGCGTCGCACGCGAATCAGCAACTGCATCTTCTACACATTCGCCAACTGTCTTTTCCGGATCAAGCCGTGGCTCCTGCGAGAAATAGCCGATGCGGATTCCTTTGGCAGGACGTACGGTTCCCATGTAGTCTTTGTCTTCGCCGGCCATAATGCGCATGAGCGTACTTTTACCGGAACCATTACTTCCCAGCACTCCGATTTTTGCGCCGGGATAGAATGCAATCCAGATGTCCGAAAGCACAGCTTTTTCGTCATACAGACGAGTCATCTGCTCAATGGTCATAATGTACTGCTGGGACATCTTCAGAACTCTTTCATGGCGAACCGGTTTTGGG
>JAYVNW010000863.1:0-5480 GCA_043758225.1 Candidatus Kuenenia sp.
AGCAGGATTTCGGCAGCCTGGCCGGGCAGTTCGTCCTGACTGAATTGAAACAGTCGCTCAATCTCGCTGTTGACGAAAACTATTATTCCAGTCAAATCCATCACCACAATGCCCACTGGCATAGCGTTCAGCGCGCCGCAGACCAGTTCATTACCGGCGTATGCAAATGGAATCATGGATTTCATTGCCAGAATCGTTTCTATTCCAAAGCCGACAAATCACATGTGTCGGGTTTGCCCAATTGTCGAGCGCGGGAAAAGAACTCCGCCATGCAACATCCCTACATATCCCCACGCACCTGTTTGAAGTTGTGATCATGCTGTAGTGGAAAAAAAACAATATCATCGTACCGTGTTCAGATCGCTTTTCAATTCGTGAGCTGATGAATATCATACAGGTGTGCCACAATATAGTATGTAAGTCCAGGATGAAGATTGAGGATACCCCTTAAAATCTGCCGATCGACAGTTCTTTCATTGCGTGTTGCAGCAGTCCCCGGAGTCTCTCATGCAAATCTTGCTGGTAGAAGATAATCCGATCGATCGGATGTTCGTCGCACAGTCATTGCGTCAGATCGAACACTTTGAATACAGCCTCGCACTTTGCACAACTTTAACCCAGGCTCTCGAGCTGCTTTGTACTTCTCCTTTTGACGTCATCATGCTCGATCTGTGGCTACCGGACAGCGAAGGTCTGGACACATGCCACCGCATACTCGCAGCTGGCCACGACATTCCACTCGTTGTGATGACAAGTGCCGATGGCTACGGCCTCGCGACCGAAGCCATTCGCAGTGGTGCCCAGGATTATCTGGTAAAAGGCGATTATTCCGGTTCGGCAATCGCTCGTGTCCTCCAGTATGCGATTGATCGTCATCAGTTTTTCCGGGAAGTCGCTCAGCGTGAAAACGAGTTTGGACAGGTACTCAGCCATGTTCCGGCCATTATCTGGACTACTGACGCTCAATTGATGGTCAACAGCATCGCGGGAGCCGGATTGCATTTTCTTAACGTCGATCCGCAACAAGTGGTCGGACAAACGCTGGAAGAGTACTTCAAGAGGACTGGCAATTCGGATGATTTTCTGACCGCACACCGAGCAGCTCTGGGGGGAAAATCTGCATCGATTCAAACATCGTGGCAAGGCAGAAATTTTGAGGCCAGAGTCGATCCGTATTACGATCCAAAATCGAATGTCGCAGGGACAATCGGAGTGGCGATTGATGTCACGGACCGTACGAGTGTTGATCGTGAAATTAATTGTGCTCGGATGGTCCAGGAAGCACTGCTGCCGGCAAAGCATCCCAGGCTCCCCGGTTTCGACATCTATGGCGGGTCGTATCCTGCTCGACGAACGTGTGGAGATTGGTTTGATTACCTGACTTTTCCTGATGGCTCAATTGGACTGGCAGTCGGTGACGTGAGCGGAAAAGGATTTGGCCCGGCGATCCTCAGTGCAACGATTGCCGCTTACCTGGAAGTTCTCGCCGAGAGTCATGCGGATATTCAGGAAATCCTGACCTGTTGCAACAATCTTGTCTGTAAGCGAAATCTCGACGGTCAGTTTGCCGTTCTCTCGCTGGCGCGTTTACACGCAGGTTCCTGTGCGATGACATATGGTGGCGCTGGCGAGCATCTTCTCATTGTCAGCCGCCATGGCCAGTCACACTACCGAATCGCAACCAGCGGTGTTCCCCTTGGATGCTCGTCTGAACTTCAATACGATCCCGCCGTTCAAGTACCACTGGAACCAGGTGATATTCTGCTCCTGCTCACGGATGGATTTCGTGAATCACACAATTCCGCCCGCGAATTATTCGGCGAAGATCGCATCATTGAAGTCGCCACGGCCAATCTGCATGCGTCTGCGTGTGAGATTTTCCATTCCATTCGTAACGCAATACAGAAATTCTCGGGTGACACGCAGCAATACGACGACATGACTGGCATCGTTGTTAAAGTGCTGAATTACCAGGACCAGCCACTTTGATATCGTAAGCACATGTCACAAATTACTTCTCGTATTTTGGGATATTTGGTTCCGGTACTTCTGCGACGAGCTTTCTAACGATGTCGTCGATTTCAAAACCTTCTGCCTGAGCCTGAAAGTTTGTTGATACACGATGTCGCAATACCGGAATCGCGACTTTCCGGACGTCGGCGATCGTGACGTTCGGTCGACCAGCCATTGCCGCTGCCGCTTTGGCTCCAGCGATCAAATACTGCCCGGCACGAGGACCAGCGCCCCAATCGACCAGGCGCTTAATGAATTCCGGTGCGGCCGTATCTTTGGGTCGCGTCGCTCGGACGAGACGAGCCACATAGCTGATAATAAATGGACTCGCTACGATCTGGCTGATCTGGCGCTGCAGATAAAGAATTGACTTTGCCGACAGCACTTTACGAACTTCCTGACGTTCGCCGGATGTTGTGGCTTCGAGAATACGTTCCTCTTCTTCGAGTGTCGGATAATCAACTTTGACATTGAACATGAAGCGGTCCTGCTGTGCTTCGGGCAGCGGATAGGTGCCTTCCTGTTCAATAGG
Organism: Candidatus Kuenenia sp.; assembly: GCA_043758225.1. Taxonomy (GTDB): domain Bacteria; phylum Planctomycetota; class Planctomycetia; order Planctomycetales; family Planctomycetaceae; genus SXXK01. The sequence goes on from JAYVNW010000863.1 coordinate 2,546, forward strand.
GTTTTGCGTCGCAATGACGAAGAAAGGTTCCGGCAGTTTGTATGTCGTTTGCCCAACGGTCACTTCGTGTTCCTGCATGGCTTGCAGCAATGCGGATTGAGTCTTCGGCGGCGTGCGGTTGATTTCGTCTGCCAGCAGAATATTGGTGAAGACAGGACCTTCGACGAAACGAAATTCACGGCGACCGGATTCACTTTCTTCCAACACATTCGTACCAGTGATGTCCGATGGCATCAGGTCGGGCGTAAACTGAATGCGCCGAAAGTTGACGTCCAGCAATTTTGATATTGTGCTGACAACAAGCGTCTTAGCCAGTCCGGGAACGCCCACCAGCAGACAATGCCCGCCCGTAAAAATTGCGGCCAGAATCTGATCAATCACGTCGTCCTGGCCGACAATGACTTTATGCAGCTCCTCCACCATGACCTGATGGTGCTTCTGAAACTTTTCCAGGAATTCGTCAAAATCACGTTTCTCAGCCAAGGGTAGATTCCTTCTGTCGGTCTTGCAGTTATCGGGCGAGCGGCAGGGCGTCAGCCCTCCGAGTGTGTTTAGAATTTCTCGGAGGACTGACGCCCTGCCGCTCACCAATCTCTCTTCGCAGCATAGTCAATCACCCCTGAACCCTGCCAGCAGATCGGACAACACTTCTTCATCTGTCGGATATTGCGATGGTTGCATGGCACGGAGAGACAATGGGACGTTATCCATGCGGTACGCCGTTCCTGCCGCATGCAGGCCATAAACAGCGGTCGTAAAACGCACCGTTGGCGTGAATTCCAGTGGCGAGTTGGGGTAATCGATCACAATTGTAGGGATAGATTTCAGATGGTCGCGAGCCGCGTTGGAAAAGTACGGGATCGTTTCCGCTCCAACGATGACACACAGATCCGACTCTCGTCGTTCCAGCAGTTCATTCGCGGAGAATTCGCCTGGATTGTAACGGGGATATCCGCGTGCAATATCGACGGCGAATGGGTATCCGGTCTGCCACAGCAAGACGTTATCTGCACCTGACACGTCACCCTGCATTCGCATTCGGCGCGCTGTGAACCTTGTGACCGCATTCAGCTCTGCCACCAGTTGCAGTAAACCTGCGACGTAAACGTGACCGGAATTTGGCGATTGATGCCCCTCCCACATACGCGAACCAGCAAGGCCCAGACCGAAGAAAACTGTGCCGTAGCGACAATTCTTCATCAGCTCCATAAGTTGCAGCACAGGTTCCGACACATTGCTGAGTTGGTTGCCTCGCAACAGAGCCCGAAGCTGAGTGACAATTTCAAAATCTCCATCTGGCTGGACAGGGATCATAAGATCAGCATCGCCGCCACCTGGCGATAGTTTCCAACTGGCGACTTTATCCGCCTCACCAATCATCACGATCTTACGGCTGCTGCGGCCTTCAGGAGTAAACCGGCCCTTTGCAAACACCGAATAACGTTCCGCATGACGAGGATGCGAGACCGCTGGATGACATCCCCAGAAGATCACCAGGTCGGCCCTGTTGCGAACTTCGCCGAGAGTACATGTGACCTCGCCGACCTCCTGCAACGCCATGATCGACGGGCCGTGACACATCGACGCCGTGGTATCGACTACGGCTCCTATGCGATCGGCCAGCGCGACGGCGGCTCGCTGCCCAGGACTGGAACTTCGCGACAATCCGTACACCAATGGATAGTCAGCTCGTTCCAGTAACTCAATCGCTTTCCGCAGCGTCGCCTGGTACTCGGCCGGAATGCCGTTGAGTTCGGTGCCCGGTTGACCGACGCCCGAATGATTGCGGAACCATCGTTCACCCAACGTACAACCGGGCTCGAACCTGACAACGCGCCCCTCATCGAATGTCAGGGAGACATCATCGCACAGACACCCACAACCAGGACAGACGACGTTGGTTTCAGTTACGTTCAATCATGGCTCCAGAATTCCCCGGTGTCTCAGTTAATGAATACGTACCTGAATCACCGACTCAATTCCGGGCATTTGCAATCGATGGCACCGATTTACCTCGATTTGCACGGGAAAAGTGATTTCAGCCGCTTCACCGGGTTGCTTTCATCTACTGTGGTGGCACCAACAACTCGGGCTTCACAAGATTCAACATGTGGCCATGATCCGCCGTTACAATGAGCAGTGATTCACTCCAATTACTATTCGATTCCACCCACTGCGTGATGACGTTGATCGCATCGTCGCCACTATTGACGGCACCGATGGAATTGTCAATATTGTCGTCGTGGTTCGCCCAGTCCACATCGCCGGATTCGATCATTACCCAGAAAGGCTTCGTATCGCGGCCGAGTACCGCGATCGCTGCTGTTGTCATGTCGGCCAGAGTTGGGTTTTCTTCAATGTCTGCAGGTGAATACTCTTCGCCCTTTTTTGTAACGCCCGGTGCTGGGTCATAACGTCGATCGGCAGTGGAGAATGGCAGGTGGCCGTTATATTGGCCGTTGCCAAAGAATCCTAACAAGCGATGCTTTCCTTTCACGGCGGCTGCGGTTGCATCCTGCAGAATCTGAGGCCCTTTTCGTCCGGACGTTCTGACAGCCGTGACGTACTTGCCACCGCTGTTAACGTTGACTGATTTTAAGTCAGCGTCAGTCAGATAAATGTTACCTTCGACGAAGTTTGTTCCCTGGCTGGCGTTGCCTTTCTTCGCATCGCCGTTATTTCCATATCCACCACCGATGACTACATCCAATCCCGGCAGTGGCATCGCTGGATGCTGAATTGACGGCAGACCCAGCATGTCACGAGTCAAATCCTGATAATCATCGCGTGACACATTATGAGCATAGGATGCAGCTGGCGTCGCGTGGCTGATCGGCACGGATGAGACCGCTCCCACACGCCAGCCCTTTGCCTGGAGTTCATGTGCCACAGTCGAAACTGGTGCACCATTGGCATCGACATTGACCGCACCGTT
>JAYVNW010000864.1:0-10858 GCA_043758225.1 Candidatus Kuenenia sp.
ATCGCAGGTTTACAGACCGTTGTACTGCCCAAAGTTGAACCAATGAACAACATCCAAAAGCTGACGTGTCCGCTCTTCCTGATGCATGGTGAACGCGACTGGTTACTGCCTCCCACTGGCACGGTCAAAGCCGCGAAGGTCGCCACGGTGCCGACTCGAGTCTGGATTATGGAAGGTGCGGGACACGCTCCGGAAACACTGGAATTCAACGAACTGGAATACGCCAGCCAGATACCTCGCTTCTTTCGCGAAGCGTTGAATGACAAGATGACCGAGCCAACAGTCACGCTGGTCTCGCAGAAGAAAGGCGATGAATGGGCGGCGACAGTCACAGTGGCCTGCAATCAAACTGCTGTGAACGGCCAGACCACAGCGTGGCAGATTGTCGTCGGTTCCGCCGATGGACAGTTTCAATTTGCACGCCCCCACTCGGACGGACAATTCAGGATCAATCTCGTGACTCCGTTTGAACCCGTGCATGCTTCAGCGATCGCGTTTGAGCACTTCGATCTTCAAGCCGACGGCACGTGGGAGCCGAAGCTGTCGGAGTTATCGCAGTCTTTGGCAAAGTTTCGCAAACTACAGCAAGGGATAGAGCAAAATTGTCGATGGCAACAGAAGTTTGTCCCAATTCAAGGGAGCAAAAGAAGCTATGTGGTATCGCGCCGCGTGCCACAGGACTGGGACTGGTTTCAAGCCCAATTGTTGCCGGCCGCATCAATTCACCCCGGCGTGCGTCCCCGCTACGCGCGTGAAATTTCCCAATTCTATGTTCGTCTGCCGCAAGAAGACCAGGCCACTAATCTTCCCATCGTGCATTCGATGCTGCAATATCTTCCGGACGATCCCGACAGCTACTATCAGCTCGACAACGCAGGCTTTCAGCTCAAGCTTGTGGACCATGCAATAGCACGTTGCCTGACGTGCCTTGCAAGAAAACAGTTTTCCGATGGCCAACTCAACGACGCCTGTTCCACGCTGCGTCGAGCCATCCAGGTGGCTCATCCATTGAGCCCACTGAAATCTGCCAATGTCGATTCGCTGACTGCCGAGTCGGATTTTGATGTGGTCGTGGGTGAAAAAGGCGGTTCTTCTCAAACCGCTAATAGACGCTGATCAGGATGCTGATTCGACTGAATTGAATTCGCACTGTGTCGCGTCGAAACACAGGCTGACAGGACGATTATGGACAGGACGATGAATTGCAGTTTTAAATCGTCCTGTCATCGACTGTGAAATTCACCAAAACTCCGTGAATAGATGAATCACCCTGTGCTTCTGTGCCACACATTGCGATTCAAGATTTTTCCCTTTAACTACGCAAGATGGGGCGATGAGCGAGACAACAGAAATATTGGACTGAATTCGTCAGAAACAGGTGTGCAAATAATCGAACGAGAACGGCAGCCAAGGCTGAAATTGGCTTTGAGCGTAATCTGTGTTCCTGTCAGTTTTCTGCTCATGGCGTACATAGCTGAGGGACAATCCACCAAGGAAAAAGTCGCGAAGTTTGAAAGAGCGTGTGCCAGGATCATGCATGGCCCACCGCCAATATTTCATGGTCATTCAACTCTGGACCTGGAGAAATATTGGGTGGAAGGATTTGACGAAGGTGTTCCTTGGGCTGGATTGACTCCCCTTTCCAATACCACGGATGATCGGAAAGCGTTGGCTGTCGCAATAGGAAACCAGATTGGCATGGTCGGCGGGGATGCTTATGGTGATTTTCGCATGTTGTTGGCTTGTGCGAAGTTACTGCAGCCTCTCAATCGGTCGCCTACTGCAGGGCCGGTGCCGTGCACCTGAAAAACCACTGTATACATTCGCAGGTGCCACGGAACTCGAAAATGAATATCTTCTGCGTTGGACATTACGACGTGTTGGTGAATAATTTTTGCACATGGAAGTCGTTCAACCCTGAAAAAGATATGATGATGCAGCGTCAGCGATGATGAGAGCAAAAGAATGCCGGAAGCAAAAATTGATTCAACCTTATTTGCTTCTCTGTGTCATAGTCATGATAGCGTCATCACTATTCATCCACCAAACTTCAATTCTTTGATAAATGCACTATGGTCGAACAATACGCACTCATTGCCAACAAACTGGGACTGGCCGAAAACACAGTTCATCTTGTCCACTTCGTCTTGAAGCAGATGAAGACGTGCTGTGTCTTTCCGCCTGATCCAGATCGACAGTCGGGAAACTTTTACTCGCCCTTTAACGTCTGTGCTGCTGTGCTGGCGTATGTGCGATCGAAATATTCCGACAACGTCAGTGGCACGCTCAAGGACTTTGGCATTTCGAAGTCCGCCACCATCGGCACGGTTGTTGAAGCCATTCAATCGAATAAGAAGACGCAAGTTGTCCGTGATCTAAAGGTTCAGAAGAAATCTTTCGCAGGCTTGTTTCAGGCTGACGAAATCGGCCCGAAGTTCTTCCAGGCATACTGGGGCGAAGGTCTTCAGGAAAACGATTCTCCAAAAATCGATGTTGCTGCACAGTTGTTGCGGCGGCACTTTCGAGACACTCCGCTCGATTCACTGGTGATCAGCAAACGAAAATTCCCCCAACATGTGCGAGCGGACCTGCAGGTCGCGCTGAACGAAATACTGCCCGATGGTGACGGCATTCAACTTTGGGGGATGAGTCAGCGAAGCCGGCATGAAGGCTTGGATTTTCTGGCACTTTGCGAGGTTGATGAACGTGTTGCACCTCGGATTGGTCCACTGACCTATTCCGATGTCAATGTTGGCGGAAGCGATCGGATCAGTTGCCTCACCAATGGACTTTGGCTTGGCACGAATGGTGAATCAACTCTGTCTTTTGCGGTTTTGCTGGGTGCGGCGGCAGCGTATTCGTCCATGAATAATATTCAGGTCGAAATCGCAGTTCCTCAGTCTCCCGAACACCGGGCATTTGCGCAGTCGTTTCTTCTCCGCCTGGAGCAACATGTCGAATCATCGAAGTGTTATCGCGGCAAAGTTTTGTCGTTCGAGAGAAGCAGCGACTATCGAGGCTATTCTCAGGGAATCAATGTTCATGCACTGCGTGAAGTCGATCGTGACGAAGTGATTCTGCCTCAGGAAACGCTCGATATTCTGGACCGAAACATCATTGATTTTGTAAAGCAGCGACCGGCACTCGCAAGACGTGGAATGAATTTGAAGAAAGGTGTGCTGCTGTTTGGGCCACCTGGTACGGGCAAGACTCACACGGTGCATTATTTGGCACGAGCGATGCCGGGCACGACAACGCTGGTTATCACCGCCGAACAGGTCGGACTGCTCTCCGAATACATGACCCTTGCACGACTGCTTCAGCCTAGCCTGGTTGTCATTGAAGACGCAGACTTAATTGCGCGTCAGCGCGAAGATATGGATGTGTGTGAAGAAGTGCTGCTGAACAAACTGCTGAATGAAATGGACGGACTTCGGTCAGACGCTGAGATCATCTTCATTCTGACGACAAACCGTCCTGAGTCACTGGAAGCCGCACTGACAACTCGACCGGGACGAATCGATCAAGCTATCGAATACCCGCTGCCAAATCGCGACGGCCGGGCTCGCCTGGCTCGGCTTTATGCTGGCACGCAGTCGGTGCAGGAAGATGTGATCGACACCATCGTTGGTAGGACCGAAGGAACCAGCGCTGCATTTATCAAGGAACTGATGCGACGAGCGACTCAGTACGCTATCACGCGCGACGAAACCGCTTTCATTTCCTCTCAGGATGTCGAAACTGCGGTTGATGAGCTACTTTTCAGCGGCGGCGTATTCAACAGGCGAATCTTGGGTGCTGCGGAGCAAACAACGGAAGACTGAGTGCACGGAAGAAAATCCTCGTTGCTGATGTTGCCCTATTGGATATCAATCACTCTGGAGATTCAAACTGTGGGCAATGAACCAAACACGCCGGACATGTCAAAACCAGATGGACCTCAATCCAAAATGCCACCAGATACTTCCGGCCGAGATGTCTATAATATCGTTTCTGATACTGTGGTCGGTCTGAACGTAAGAAAAAGCGACAATATTTTCCAGGCGAAGTTTATTGGAGTCACTGTTCTGTTACTGGCCACAATTGGTGGTGCTTCTGCTGCGTTGAACCCGGGCTGGAATCTGCCGTGGTTTGGAGGCGCATTGATAGGCGCGTTTGCGGGGTTGATCATCGGCCTGTTCGCCAGCGGTATCTTTCTGATGATCTATCGCGCTGTAAAGCATGTGAAGGGCGATCACAAATAGCCGAGCCGCGCACCTGCGCATCAACATGGGCTGTTGGATCGCATTTGTCGTCTCATGGCAAGCGATAAGTCCTTGGCTTTGCCGGTGATTCTCGGTACAGTAGGCGAAGTTAACGGCGCTTACGCCAAGTGTTCAACGCAAAGGCGGAAGGACGCGAAGGCGCTAAGACTCATTGCAGATGTACGCTACTTTGCGTCTCTGCACCTTTGCGTTAAAATAACCTGCACAATTAATACTCGCCCCTTCCATCTGCCAGTGACTTTCATGTCAATCACATCTGAAACGACTCGCAAATCGCCTACGAAATTGACGTACAACGAATACGTTTTGTTTCCGGAGGACGGCAATCGTCATGAAATCATCGACGGACGACACTACATGAACTCTGCACCAGTGCCGCGGCATCAGGCTATTTCTCGCCACATTCAGTTCCAGCTTTATCAACAGATTGAATTGACGCAGCTCGGGCAGGTGATTGATGCTCCAATCGATCTGCAGCTGAGTGATGTCGATGTCGTGCAGCCTGATCTGGTGGTTGTGTTGGCGGAAAATCGCATTATTACTCAGACGCGAATACGTGGCGTTCCGGATCTTGTGATCGAGATTCTGTCGCCTTCAAATCGGAAGCACGATACAGAACTCAAGAAGCAACTTTACGAACAGTTTGCAGTGCCCGAGTACTGGATTGTTGATCCAGACGAGTGTGTGGTCAGTCGCTATCGACTCGATACTGGCGGGAAGTTTTCGCCCGCAGCAGAATTCAAGCAGGCGATCACGTTTGAGCGAATTCCTGGTGGAGCCACCGTTGACCTGACCCGAGTCTGGTAGAACATACACAGATCCGTCGTTGATTTGCTCGTTTGACCCGACTCGAAGAGAAGGTTCCGAGTGTCCCGCCTCCTCTTCGAGTCGGGCTAAACGGAAGCAATCTCAACTGCGAAAAAATCAACAACTCACCCGAATCTGCTTCAGATGCGCGTCCACTGTCTATGTTGAGATCATGACTTCTTTCACCACTAACATTCAATCTGCGGCCGAACTACTCCGGGCCGGAAGGCTTGTTGCATTTCCCACCGAGACCGTTTACGGACTTGGGGCTGATGCGACGAATCCGATTGCTGTTGCTCGGATCTTTGAAGCCAAGCAACGGCCGACGTTTGATCCGTTGATCGTCCATGTGGCTGACATCTCACAAATACACCAAATCGTCACTGAGTTTCCGAAAACGGCGAGATTGCTGGCTGAAGCGTTCTGGCCGGGGCCTTTGACTCTCGTCCTTCCAAAGCGCGACTGTATTCCGGATCTTGTGACGGCTGGTTTGCCGGGCGTCGGCATTCGTATTCCACGTCATCCGGTGGCTTTGGAACTTCTGAAAATCGCTGGTTGTCCAGTTGCCGCGCCGAGTGCCAATCCGTTCGGGGGCATCAGTCCGACGACAGCTCAGCATGTGGCTGATGGGCTGAGTGGCAAGGTCGATTGCATCGTTGACGGTGGTCCATGCGCGGTGGGTTTGGAATCGACGGTGTTGTCGCTGATGAATGAACGTCCGCTGCTGTTGCGACACGGTGGATGTCCAGTGGAAGACATTGAACGTCTGATCGGCGCTGTGGAAATCGCCACATCTGATGCGACTCAGGACGATGCAGCTCAACCGGCTCCGGGGATGCTCAGCCGGCACTATGCACCGGGGACCAGGCTGATCGTGATCCCCCACAATCAGACTGCCGAACCAATTGCGGGGTTGCGATGCGGACTGCTCACGGCGGGAAAATGCCGGTTTTCTGGACAATTTGCGAGAATTGACACGCTTTGTGACAAGGAAAACCTACAAACTTGTGCCGCAAACTTCTTTGCGGCCATGAGAAGTCTCGACGCGTCCGATCTGGACGTTATCATCGCCCATGAATTTCCCGCTCACGGACTTGGCGTCGCCCTGAATGATCGTTTGCGGCGAGCCGCTCATTAACCAGATCCCTTTTTACGAGTCTCCAGACCCGTCCAGATACGAAGTGAATCCGATGAATAAAACATCCTGGCTTATTGTGACAGCAGCGAGCGTGATTGCCGTGTCCTTACGTCTGATGGCTCTGCCCTGGATCAACTTCTCGGCAATGGGTGCCCTGGCAATTCTTTGCGGTGCTGTTGTGCGTCCTGCGCGGCTGGGGATTTTGATTCCACTGGGTTGTCGAGTGCTGACGGACTGTGTGATTGAATCAAGAACGGGCTACGGCTTTTATGGCTCATGGATGTTCGACTACGCTGCGTACATCGCAATCTTTGCGATTGGGAGATGGCTTCGCCCGTCCCATCTGCTGTCAGCGTTCGGTGCGGGACTCGTGGCTGCCATGGCATTCTTTGTGATCAGTAATTTTGGCGTATGGTGCATGCCACAGGATGGCGGTCAGTTTCTTTATCCTCGAACCTTGGCCGGTCTGGCAACGTGCTTTATAAAAGCAATTCCATTTGCACCCGGTACGTTTGTCGGAGACATTGGGTTTTCCCTTGTCTTCTTTGGTGCGTTGCAGATGTTGGCAGCAACATCTACCGGCAAAGAGACCGCCGCGAAAGCAGCTTCAGCGGAAGTTTGATTTACAGATTCAGGCATTGACTAAAGAATCGCTGCCACGCTGCGTCGATCTCCGGCCCGGTGGCCTTGTGACCACAGGTGAGTGGCACGTATTCAAATCGTGATTCAACGTCGAGCAGCTTGTAAACTTCTTTCGCACCGTTGATGTATGCCGCGCTTTGGCGGTCATCTGAATGTGGAGCGGTTTCTTTGTCAGTACTGCAACCGATCACCATGAGAGCTCGTGGTGCTGCGAGGGCAAGTAGCTCGTGATGATTATGTTCGAAGCCGGGGCGAGCCGGGTCGCGGTCGAGAAGACTCCATGTCGTGCCGCGAAGTTCGGCGACGGGATAGTTGTCCGTATGGATCTCATCAAACGGCCGCTTCCAATCCAGATACCACGGGTCGTGATAGTTTGAATCGCCGTGCATTGCCAGATGCGGATCAATGGAAACGGCCGCACGGAATTCGGGAGCAAATGCAGCGACGTAGAGAGCAGATTTGGCACTGAGCGAAAATCCGATGAAGCCGAGGCGTTCAGAATCGACCTCGGGCAGGCTGCAAAGAAAATCCGCCTCCCGCCGAGCATCGTGGACCATTTTCCCCATCGGAAGCCAGTGTCCGAATCGCTCATAGACTTTCTCACTGGCCGCGTTTCTAAAACTGGTGTCGTCTCTGTAGTTGCGAATGAACGACCAGCCGGTGAGGACCACGCAACCGCGCTGAGCCAGCCATGCACCCCACCAATTTTCCGGCTCCGCATAGTCCGGCCCGGTGGAAGTCCATGCGATAACGGCCGGACATTTTCCCGCCTGCGCGTTGTCGGGAATGAGCAACACGTGCGGCTGAAGAAAATCTGTTTCCATCGGCAGTTTCAGTTCCATCCGCGTATAACCGTCGCGCTTCTGGCGACTTATTTCAACAGACTTTGTGATGTCGCCAAACCACTTTTGATCATTGGCGTCCGGTTGAAGTTTGCCCAGGATCCTCGTCCATTGCTGCAGCAACTGTGGACGGCGAACGGACATCCATTCTTCAGCAGTCGTAGCTTTGCGTCCGTCGTCGGCGAGCAATGGAGACAGCAACTCATACTGGTGCTGCTGTTTCATCAAGTCATCCGTCCATGCCGGTGGCGTGTGATACTTTGCTTGAGCCGTTGCGATTGCGGACCAAAGGCAGCAGAATAGTAGCGGGATCGTTTTCATAGTCATTGTCCCGAAGTATTAAGCGGGGGTTCAGAATGTATGATGGACTTCCAGTCCGTCATTTTTCGGACGGACTGGAAGTCCATCCTACATCAACCCCTGAAACGAATGCTCAAAGCCAGACAACGAGCATCTCAAAGTCAAATAGGGTATCACATGAAACGTCGCGGTCTGCTTTTTGAAACAGAATTGAGCTGGTTTGTTCTGGCTAGTGCGCTGGATGTGGGTATGACGTTTCTGGTGTTGCATCATAGCAACAACGGCATGACGCGCGCTCCGATCCTGGAGAGCAATCCGGTGGCGCAGTGGTTTATTTCCCAATGGGGTTTTCGCGGAATGGCTGGCTACAAACTCTTCATGACTCTGATCGTGGTTGTCATTGCGGAAATCGTCGGACGCCAAAAACCGCTGGTTGCCAGAATGCTGCTGTGGGGAGGGACGATCTTGGTCGGTAGCGTTGTCATCCACAGCCTGCGACTGCTGCTGGCACATCGACTGTAATTCATGTCAATGCCACTTTCGTCGCCATTCTTTTGGGAATTGGCCGCCAAATTGCAGTTTCTGGCAGACAGCCTTTTCGTAAACTATTTCCAGATAATGACTTACGCGCCGCCAATCCGAACCGGACGATCTTGACCCATTTTCGCTGCCCGCCGTATAGTTCGCTGCACTGCATCACTCTCGAATCGACACGCTAAGATGGCAATTCTATTCGTGAGTTGGCTGCTGCTGTAAATAGCCTTGTTGATTTCTGAACATCACCTCTCACATTGATCCTCTCGTCGACATCAGACATTCATCTCACTCGTTTCTACGTCCCCCCTTTCTCACTCCGGCACTTCGGATCACCTGATCCGTTCTTTCCGGTCCCTTCGTCAGCTTTCCAGAGCCCTCCGTCTTGAACGCGACACAAACGGCGACTGAATGATTCATCGCTCCGTTCTGTCTCTGATTGCCATGACTCTTACGACAACGCTGTTGTTAGTAATCAGTCGCGATGCGCATGCACAGAACGCGGACACGATGGCCGCATCAGTGGAACTTGCCACCGACAATCTTCAGAAGCCGATTCTGGTCAGCGGCAAGCACGAGGAAACATTTACTTCCGACGACGGTCAGGTGCATTTGATCGTGGGTCGCGCAACTTTGACTCAAGGCAACTACAAACTCTCCGGAACAAATCTGGCCGTGTTTGTTTCACGCACCGATTCCGGATTTGAAATCGGAGTGTACGCCGAAAACGTCGCCATTGATTCGCGCGATGGCCATCGAGATCAGGCGTTTAAAGCCGTGCGACTGGAATCATTGCAGGCACCTCAGTTCGATGTTGTAGATTCGACACCGGGCAGCAAGGATAATCCACTGCTCCGCAAGGCGGTGAATCGTTTGTATCCAGGGGCTGATGGAGAAGTTTCGACGGTCAGTCTGCAACTTCCACAGGATTCATTCACGGTGCCGCTGCCTGCCACACAATCCAGTGGCAGCAGTTCAATGCGGCGCGTTCAGATTCGGCCGCGATCGAGCGACCCGTTACGATTCGATTCGTTTGAATCGCGGGACACGGTGCCTGCCGAGCAAGTGCATGTCATTTCTGGCGGTGTCAATGTTCTTGTCGAAGGACTTGATGTCGCATTTGGCGGTGAAGAGGTTTCGCCTGGCGTGATCGATTTGTCCGCAGATCGAGTCGTAGTTTGGACGCAAGCCGGTGAAGGTCCGGCGCTGGAAGCTGGCAGCCAGGTCGTGCAGCCGAGCGAATCGAAGTTGCAGGTCTACCTGGAAGGCAACATCGTCATTCGACAGCAGAGGAACGTAATTCACGCGACTCACGCTTTCTTCGACGCCAACTCTAACCGTGCGTTGATGCTGAATGCGGAGCTACGGGCTTTCCTGCCGACGACGGGCAGTGATTTTCGAGTGCGAGCAAAACGCATGCGAATGCTGAGTCAGGATCGTTTTCACGCTCAAAATGCCTGGGCTACGACAAGTCCTTACGGCGAACCTGGTTATCGAATTGAGGCCAGTGATATCTTTGTAGCCCCGGGACCCGGTTTATTTTCAGGCACCGATCCGTTTACCGGTCAACCGGTGATGAAACAATCGACGTGGGTGACGAGTCACAACAACAAGTTTGTGGTCGGTGACACTCCGGTGTTCTTCCTTCCCAAGATCAGCGGACCGGCAGAAGATCCTGGCATTCCGCTTCGCAGCGCCGTCGTAACAAGTGATAAGATTTTTGGCGTGCAGGCGAAGACGGTCTGGAATATGAATCGTCTGTTTGGGCTTCCCAAGATGCCCGGGATGGAATGGGACCTTCTGGCCAATTACATGTCCAAACGCGGCCCTGGGGTCGGCACGGCCGTCGATTACAGCGGAGTCAATGACCTTGGCTCCTATCAGGGCAAAGGTATTGGCATGTATCAATACGACAGCGGCAAAGATAACCTCGGGCTGGGACGTCGCAATCTGGTTCCGGAAAGTCGCAATCGTGGAGAAATCACTTTCCGCCATCGTCAGAATCTTCCCGGCGATGCACTTGTCTTCGGTGAAATCGGCTACTTGTCGGATCGCAACTATCTGGAGCAGTACAACGAAGTCCGCTTTGATACCGACAAAGATGTCGAAACGGTGCTTGGGGCTCGCCAGGACATGGGAGCTTACTCTGCCATGGTATGGGGCCGAACAGATCTCAACGGTTTTGAGGCCACCACGGACTGGCTTCCACGAGCGGATTTGTACAGCTTTTCAAAGCCGCTGTTCAATGGTCTGCTCTATTGGAGCAGTCATTCCAGCGCGGGCTATGCGGATACACAACAGCTTCAGCCGCCTACAGACATTAATGATCC
>JAYVNW010000865.1:0-4867 GCA_043758225.1 Candidatus Kuenenia sp.
GGCTATGACAAAGTTGGCAATCAGACGAGTGTGACTGACACATCCACAGCCAGCAACGCGGTTGAGAAAACGACGTCATTTGGGTTCGATAATCTGAACCAATTGGTGCAGACACAGTCTCCGAACCCAACAACTGGCGTTGCTGGCGCTGCGGGCAATGGACCGATCAGCGTCAGTACCTTTGACCTGGCGGGCCGCCTGATCAGTTCAACCGATCCGCTGAACCGCGTTACCCGTTATTTCTACGACGACCTGGATCGCCTGACGAAAGTCGTCGGCATGGACCCGGACAGCACGCCCGGTGGAGAGACAACTGATAAAATCCCTTCCGAATCCCGTACGTTCTACGACGCTGCTGGCAACGTGACAATGACACAGTCCCGTCAAAAGCCCGATCCTTTGACGACCTTAACCGGAACATCTTCGCTGGGAATTTTCAGTACGACGATGAATCGCTATGACCGTCTGGACCGTTTGACGTCAACGATTGATGCCAATGGAGGCGTGACGCAGTTTGGTTACGACAACGGCGGCAATCGGATTCAACTGACGGATGCGTCGTTCAATACGACACGCTGGCAATTTGATACTCAGGGGCAAGTGCTTTTGGAAACGGACCCGAATCGTCTCTCGATCGTCAACGAATACGATCTGGTGGGCAACATCTTTGCCGTGACGGATCGTCGAGGCTACCGGACACAGTTCGTGCGGGACAACCTCGACAACGTGCTGCAGGAACACTGGCTGCAGCCGAGCGGTGCGAGTACGGCCTTTGTTTCGCGGATTCAGAACTGGTACGACACTTTCAATCGTGTCTACTGGACGCGGCAGACGAATCCAGTGAACGCCCAGATTCTGAGTGAGGCTTCTTTGAGCTATGATAATCTGGACCGAGTCCTGGTCTATGACACCGTCAACACACCCGGCCAGTCGTCAGCGAAACTCACATATCAATACGATGCGTTCGGCAATCGCACACAGATGCTGCAGCAGACCGGCAGTGGTGCGGCACAGGTGAGCGTCTACACGAATTATGGATGGTATGATTACCTGAATCGATTCAACAAAATCGATCAGGCCGCGACGAACTTTACGAACTGGCAGAACAAGTCGGTCAAGCTGGATTACCGAGCCGACAGTTCGATCCAGACGATCACGCGGTATACTGATTTTGCACAAACGAATGTCGTCGTAAAAACGGACTTCGCTCAGGATCAGGCCGGACGACTGTCTTCGATCGTGCACACGAAGAAAGTGCCAACCAGCACCGTGCTGGCATCATACCAATACACATATTTTGCCGACGATCAGTTGCTGCAGGAAAACTCGTTGGTCGATGGCACGACGAACAACGACTACGACGCCTACGGTCAGCTCATCACCAGCACGAAAACGGCCGGCACGAGCGAAGCGTATGTTTATGACAAGACCGGTAACCGGATTGTGGGTTCGACGATTGTCGGTAAGGGTAATCGGATTCTGAACGATGGCACGTATGCGTTTGTGTACGATGGTAATGGCAATCTCACGCGTCGCACGACTCTGGTGAGCGGGGCTCCGACCGGTGCCTACGTGCGGTATTCATGGGACCATCGCAATCAACTGACGAAGGTTGAGTTCTACAACACTCCTGTCAACGGTACGGCGACGCTGGCGAAGTCGGTGGCGTACACGTATGACGATTCCAGCAACCGCATCAACAAGACGCTGACCGTGCCCGGTCAGACGGCGGTCGTGGAAAACTATGTCTATGACGGCGATCAACTCGTCGCCGTGATGAACGCGACCGGTGCGATTCAGCATGAGTACTTCGACGGCAGTTCTCTGGATCAGGTGTTTGCCGATCAGACGACTCTGAGCGGAGTGCTCTGGCCGCTGGAAGATCGCACGGGAGCAGCGCGGGATGTCATCAGCACGGCGGGCGTGGTGCTGGATCATCGCAAGATCGACAGCTTCGGCAAGATCACGTTTCAGACAAATGCGTCGGTCGATTACGATCAGTTCTTCAGCGGCTTGTCGTATGATGCCGACAGCCAGCTGTACTACGCCCGAGCCCGCTGGTACGACGCGACCAGTGGCAAATTCATCGGCGAAGATCCACTGCGGTTCGGCGCCGGTGATACGAATATGACTCGGTATTCGGCCAATGACCCGGTGAACCGCGTTGACCGCAACGGGATGTTCAGCCTGAAGAACGATATTTTCAAGCCGCTCAGCAAAGCCGTCGGAAAGGTCGGGGACTTCTTTGAAGATAACTGGGAAAACGGAAATATCCAGAAGGGTCTGCTGGTGGCGGGAACTCTGGCATCGGGCGGAATGCTTGGCTTTGGTCTCGCCGCTGGCACGCTCGGTGCTGCAGAGATCTTTGCTGGTACGCTCGGTTTGACATCCGGTGTGGCGAATTCGTATGAAGTGTTCTCAGGCAACCGCATCGGCGACGGGACGTTTACGCGAGTCCTCGGTGCCGCCGCTGCCGTGACGGGTGGCTTCTACGCTCCGGGAGTGAATTCGTTCGGCACGTTCGGTCGCGGGCTCAGCGGTGCCAGCGGCCTTGTGTCGGGCTATGAAATCGCCTCGGGCGACAACATTGGCGACGGGACGTTGTCGAGCCTGTTCCACGTCACGAACCTCGGTGTCAACCACGGCAGCACGCTGTTCAACGCGAATGCGTCGGCCGCTCAACGCTTTGGCGTGGGCTTAAACCTCGCCGTCGGCGGAGCGTCTGTCTTTAATACGGGCGATCGCGGTCTGCAACAAGCGTTGCGTGCCCTTAGCATCGCGAGCGGCGTCTGGAACACGGGCACCGAAGCCATCACAGCCTACCAGACTTCAAGCGCCACACTTGAATCCCTGCAGCCTACGCCGATGCAGGTACGGGCGGGCGGTGGTGGCATTCAGCAAGTCGGATACGAACAGGCGGAAAGTGGCCCGAGGAAAACACGTTCCGATCCGTACCTTGACGCCGTAACCGGAAATCAACCGTTCGGGTTTACCGAGGAGTTCCTCAATCCTGGGATCGCGTCCTTCCAAAGTGTGGTCGACATGCCAATCGACTACGCGCCTGAGGTCGGGTATCGGACTACAGGCTTTTTCAGACAATCGGAGGAAGTGGCACAGATACGACGGTTCAAGATGGCGAAGGAACAGTGGTGGGAGACTCAGCGAGACTTGTCTGCCAGGCACAATGCTGCCGGACGCGAGCTGATCAAAGTGGAAGCGGCGTACAGAGCGGATTCGAATGACAATGGTCAGGCATTCGCAACAGCCGCCCGACAGTTCAGATTTTCACAAACAGCGGTCGAAGAACATACAGGTCAATTCAAGCCATTGTTCAGATTTGACGCACCGCCAGAACGACCAATGTCGGATTTCGAGGCTGGCAGAACTTGGGTTGATAACTGGTTGATTGATCCATTGGCATCAACAAGTACCGGATATGCCGATGCCTGGACGGGCGGCTACACCAGTACTTTGCAATCACGCTGGTACGGTGAAGGCCTGAACGCCTACAACCGCGACAGCTATTTTTATGCCGGTGGAAACATTGCCGGGACGGCAACATTCGCTTACGTTGCAGGAGCAGGAGTCACACGAGTCGGTGCATTCGCCGCTGGCTATGCACCGACAGCAACATCTGTGGTGAGCACGGGTGCTGGAATCTACGGTGGCTACAAACTTGGCGAACATATTGGCAACACAATTCAAAACTGGGACAACCTTTCGGGTCCGCAGCGCGTTTCCGCCATAGGCGTACCATTCGCTGGAGCCGTCGGTGGTTATGCCGGATACAAGTCCGTTCCAGCCGAAACGATTTTCCAATGGCAAAGTGCAGGAGCGTCGTCTCGTGCGTATACGAACAGACTTGCAAGCGAGCTATCGGCGCATGAAGTCGGTGCAATCAAAGGCGATTGGTGGAGAGCCTCGCGGGGTGATGGTTCTTTCATTGCTGACATGACAGAGAGTGAAGGAGCACGGTATGCTGATTACTGGGGAGGAAAACACAACGTAACTCAGAGTCAACCATTCGACATCAAGCGGACATTCACAAAAAACGGCGAGTTGAAAACTGTTACGACCTACGATCAGCATGGCAGACCTCACCGACAATATGGATTGGGCGAGGGTGAATCGCCGCATGAACATGGATTCAGCTATCCATCGTATTCTCAACCGGGCACGAGATTCGACCCAATCCGCGGACCTCAACGACCGATTGGCTCAAATGAATAATTATGCATCCATTGAAAGCGTGATTGAACGGCTACAGAGTGATTTCGACTGGTCACACTCTTTTATCAAGGAGTGCTATCTACAAACTGCTCACACGAGGTGTCAGTTCGTCGATGAATCTGGCTTGACTCGCTTGGGAGACGTGTCTGGAAGTCAGCAATGCAGACTCGTTGTGTCGTGCGCCGGGAACTCTAATCTCCTTGGAATTGAATTCCTATTCGCCAACGTGTCAGTATTTTCGATTCAGACACTAGAGGAATTGGAATTTGGTCATGAATATGACGTCCACGCAGGTCATTCCGTGAGATTTACAGGGCACAACAGCCGGGGCGAGTGTTGGATTAACGCTCAGTCTGTGTTAGTACGATTCCTGACAGATTGGTATCTGGCTGATAGTCTATTGCTGGGTTTTGAATTTCCAACAACCGAGGCCTTCAGTGCAGAGCGGGTTGAGGGGTATTGGAGGCAATGCGGTAACTGCAAGAACATCTGGGAGGAAAGCTCAAAAGTGGAATTCAGTCGTTGTCCAGAATGTAAAGAGATAACGCAACTCAATAAACCCGGCGTTATCGACAGCGGGGCTGCGTAATGTCGCAGCACAAAAGAAGGACAAGATCCGTCGAAGCTGCTAGGAAGC
>JAYVNW010000866.1:0-2599 GCA_043758225.1 Candidatus Kuenenia sp.
GAAGATTTCGCCCGTCATTTCGCCGAGGCTCGTACGCGACACATAAGCGTATCGATCAAAGCTCTCGAAATCGACTTTTGACAGAATGTATCCGAACGCATCATTCGTCAGTCCGAACAGAAGATTGTGTTCGCCTCTCATTTTGCGTTTCAGGTAAAAGCCGATGTTTGGCAATGCTTCGCCGGGGATTGTCAGAATTTGAGCGTTACCCAGGCAGACAAGATTCACCTGCACGGAGATTTTGAAGTCATTTGTATGTGGATACTTCAACGGCGAACCTGCGACGATGGCACGCATCATCGTGGACTCGACAGGGAACTCGATTCGCCGAGTCAAGTTGCTGACCTTGGGCGATTCCTGAACTGCGGCCTTCGAAATGATACGTTCGGCTTCATTCGCCATCAGGTGACCAATACGCAGGCATTCATCCCACGAACGAGTATCAGGAGTCACGTCCTTTAAGAGATCGCCTGGTTGCGAAAAATCGCGATTGTCGGCCGTCACCATTCCGCCCTGAGCACTGTTCATGAACACCGCCACGCCGCCGAGTCGTTCTTCGATCTGATCACACATTGGACCGATGCAGTCGGGGCTCGTAGTCCCCGATTCACTGCCCAGTACTTCCGGATGAATTGCGTAATTCACAAGCGTGCCGATGACTTTGCCATCCGCAGCCAACGTCTGAATCACTCCCATGCGACGATCATAAAGCTGCGGTGCATAGTAGTTGTACGCAATTCGTTCTGCGGCCTTGTCGCTGCTGATCCTGAGTGTCGCCTGCTGCAATTTATCAATCGCTTCATTCACCGCTTCAGCGGCTTTTTCGCAGACCGACTGCATGTACTTCAGATCGCCCGTGGACCCTCCTGAGGGCAGCGGAAACGCATAACAATCCGGCGCGCTGTGAGTGTGCGTAGCCCCGATAAGGATATTCTCAGCAGGTAGCCGGTGTACCAATTTCCGTATTCGATCACCTAGCACAGCAGGGAAGCCGAGGGCATCGATGCCCACGACTGCAATTATTGTGTTCCCATTGCTGAACACCATCGCTCGCGCGGTGAGTTCGCCGCGCTTTTGAGTTGCTGCATTTGGCTCACCAATCCCTCCAGAAACCGGAAGCAGCGGGTCAGGAGTGATAATTCGCATTGCCGCACCGGAGAGGAATTCGCCAGCGTCTATCGTTGTCGAACAGCAAAGCAAGGCACTAAAAAATGCAAACCACCGATTCGACATGTCTTCACTTTCATTGTTGCTACGGAAGGCCGGCTTTGATCGCAGACTTTTGCAAAATCGGTACTATCATTCGATCTTCGAATCGCCCGCCAGAATCCAGTCTTCATTAAATTCGGCGTGCTTCATTGTTTTGCCTTCGTCACAGAAGTAGCTGTAGACGCAATGGATCAAACCGTCGGTCGTTTGAATCACGCACGGGTAGTGAAACGATCCGCTGGCCTGATCTTCCAGATGCCGTGAAGTTGTCCATGTCCGGCCTTCATCGGTTGAGAGACTTACGGCCAGCCTGTTGCGGTTCGACTGAGTATCGTTGTGGACCAGAAGCCAGTGGCCATTTTTCAGGCGAACACCGTCAAGGCCGGAACCGGGGTTGATGAGTTCGCTGATTCCGACAGCGCCCCATGTAATGCCATCGTCGGTCGATTCCGCAAATCGAACACGTCCGGTGAATCCGTTTTCACGCATGTACGCGACAAGTGTTCCGTCGTCGCGACGCAGCACTGTTGGCTGGATCGCACCGAAGCCGAGGAGTGGCTTGCTTGCGAACCATGTTGATCCGCCGTCATCACTGATCGCCATGATAGAAATTGAAAACGTATCCGTATACAGCGGCAGCAGAATTCGTCCCGATGGCAACACGGTTGGTTTGCATCGCGGTTGCCAGCCCAGACGCTGATAAAGTTTTTGACTGAGCTTTGCTTTGGCTTCCTCGATTTCTGCTCTCTGTTTTTCCGGGAGAGGAACCGGCAATATGGCCAGCAGTTGATCGAGCGTGTTGATCGCGTCGCCGGAAAAGTCATCTGGCTTGAGTAAAATTGTGTCGTCGCGATTCCATATTGGACAGCCGTCGCCGGATGGATCGTCGCTCACTTTCACATGCGTCAGACACGACTCCCAACTGTTGGCAATGATGACCGGCCAGAACAGAAAGAGTCGTCCCTTCGCATCTGACATCATCGTCGTGTTGCAGTCCGGAAAACCTGGTGTGTCGGTCATCAGAAACGTTTCGCCCCAGCCTGCTGCACCCGACTTACGCCTGGCTCCGAACACCGCCACGTCATCCGCAGATCGTTCTCCACTGCCGCGATACCATGACACCATCAGTTCACCATTCGCCAGTTCCGCAATCCCCGGTGCGTGGTTGTGCTGCGAGTTATTCGGAAACACGAACTCAGCTGAGTAAGCAGTTGAACGATCCGCAGGTTCATCTGCAGAAAAACAAAAGCTTGTCATGCAGAGGGCAGCGATGAGCGTGATTACTCGCATCACAATTCTTGAGACTAGCCTAAGCATCGCTTGCACCTTGAAGGAAGTGATCTTGAAGTTCCTGCGGGAACACAAAATCTGTGGTTTTTCGGAAGACATG
>JAYVNW010000867.1:0-1637 GCA_043758225.1 Candidatus Kuenenia sp.
GTCAGTCGCGGGTCATCGGTTTTCCAGACTTGTTGACCAACGTACAAACGACTGAGTTCAACGTTGCTGCGATCAAATGTCAGATCAACCATACCGCAATCAATGGGTTCACTGACAGCTTGACGCTTTTGAAAAACCTGGAACACGCGACCGCCCTGTTCGTCGTTGTTCGCTCGATCACCATCAAACACCACGCCGTCGCCAGCCTGTACGGTATAATCAAGTTCCACCGTCACGCGATCAAAATGTACGGAAACGATGCGTCCCAGCAGCACCCCGCGTTTCGCAGAACTCGTTGCCGGAACAAGCATCTTATGATCGCAACCGTTCAGCCAACCCGGTGAAAATCCCCGTGAGAACGATTGCTCCATCTGCTGTATCTGACGCCGGGAAAACTCCACCGGCTCCCCTGCCATCGCGCTGTCGATAGCTTCGCGGTAATGACGCGTGATGTTCGCGACGTATTCGGGTGTTTTTAACCGGCCTTCGATTTTAAAGCAGCGAATACCGGCTTCTATGAGTGGTTCTGTCAGTGCGAACGCCGCCAGATCCTGAGGACTCAACAGGTATTTTTGATCGCCGGAGTCTCGTAACTCGCCATCACACAGCAGTTCGTACGGCAAACGACACGCTTGAGCACACTGGCCACGGTTTGCGCTGCGGCCGCCGAGCGATTCGCTCGTCAGACACTGGCCGGAATAAGCCACGCACAGCGCGCCATGGACGAAGGCTTCCAGTTCGACACTGGTCTTTGCGTGAATCTGGCGAATCTCATCGATCGAAAGTTCTCGCGGCAGGACAACTCGCTTGATGCCAAGTTGCTCAGCGGCAGCGATGCATTCGGCACTCGTCAGCGTCATCTGTGTCGACGCATGAATTGGCAGATCGTGGGTGATCTCGCGAGTCATCTGCGCCACGCCAAGATCCTGCACAAGCACGGCGTCTACAGGAGCCAGTGCCAATCGCCTGATAATCGTCTGCAATTGAGGCAATTCGTTTGAGAACGCCAGCGTGTTCAGCGTGACATAGCCTTTCACACCACGTCGATGCAGAAACAGCATCATCTCGGCGATGTTATTCAGATTAAAATTCGTCGCTCGAGCCCGCGCGTTGAAGCCATCTTCAAGGCCAAAATAAACGGCATCGGCCCCGTTCTCCACTGCCGCACGAATGCAGTCCCAATCTCCAGCCGGAGCGAGTAGTTCTGGTGCTGGTCTATCGGCGATCATAAGGGTCACAGGTTAATTCGAGATGCAATTTGCTGATTCCTGCCAGTCTACGGCAGTCACGTCGCCCGATTATAACAAGTCGCATGCAACAACCTATTCCCCAAGAAAAGATCTAAGGCAGATCTGGCTGGAGGTAAAAACGGCACTGATTCGAATGGCACTGTCGCGGGTTGAATAGCGTGCGACGTGGTCTGTGTTGTGTTATTTTCATGATGGTTTCTGTTCCGAGAATTGGACGAGCCAACCCGGGCAGCTTCGCACTCGTGCCCATTGTTCAATCACAAAACGTTCGCTCGTGCCAAGCAAGCTGGCACTAATTTTTACTGTTAAGACACCTTAAGGTAACTTTTGATGTACATGTAAGAAAACGTTCCGTCACTCAGCGTGCTGATAGAGACGAATTCCGTC
>JAYVNW010000868.1:0-2064 GCA_043758225.1 Candidatus Kuenenia sp.
ATTCTTGAGCAAACCGGCGTGAGCATATTCGGCTTCTTTAGACGCCAGATAATCCGAATTCTTCGGTCCTTGCTCCTGGTAGGGAAATTCTGCTCCATCAACCGCAGCAAAGTAATTCGCAAGCGTCCTTGCTTCCTTTTCGCTCATGTTAAACTTTGGCATCCTCAGAACAGTGGTATAACGAATCTGAGATGGCTCGAGCAAGAACTGATAAAGCCAGGGAGTTTGAACCTTAATACCTTCCTGATAGAGCGGAGGCGGTGACGCCTGCCATGCCAGCTTGCGAACGCCTCCGGTTCGGGTTTTCATCAATTCCTCGACAAGCCACTCAGCAAAATCCCCTCCACGACCAGGCTGATAGTGCACCAGATCTCGTTCGAGGAAGTTCACTCCACTGCCAGGTAATAGTCTCTTCTTGTCGTCACCAGTACCAAAATCCGCAGTTGACCAGACAGTGAAGCCGTATTCCCGCAATTCCGCGTCTTCTTCTTCAGGATCAGGCTTTGATGCGATGAAACCATGAACTTTCGCGGTCTGGAATACTGTCTTCTCACCATCGACACCAACCGTCTTTCGCTCGCCCGTTAATGCTTGGGTTGGCGGACGAACCTTGAGCAGCAATTCCAAAGCAGGGGGATGATCCGACGGCGTCATTTCTGTCGCGGCAACATCATCCAGCTTCGCTTGGAACGTCATTTGCGGAAGTTCAACGACGTGACAGCCAGTGCAGTTGTACTTTGCCAGCAGGAACTCACCTTCGAGGCGATTCTTCGCGCGTTCGTCCGGGGTATAAACATACTCGGGAGCCGGTGGCTCAGCAATCAATCCCAGTACAAATGTGGCAATCGCCTCGATCTCATCTTCCTTCAGAGGAAATTTTGGCATCCGGAGACGTTCGTCGTATCCTTTGGTTTCAGTCTTCTCATAATCATAACTACGCGGCCAACGCAGTTTTTGCCACATGAAACCTGGCCGTCCGTGATGCTGCAAGCTCTCAAAGAAGAACGCCGCTGACATTTCGCTCGCCACTTCTCCGGGACTCATATCCCCGCTCTTATCCTGTCCTGCCGCCATCGCGGAAACAGCTTCTTCAACTCGCTCCAGCGTAGAACTGAATTTCGAGTCTGGTGCTTCGCCATGATGATGCAGAAATTCTTCAACGTGTTCAAATCCAAGCTTGCTGGTATCTTTTCGTCCCCAATCCTGCAAGGCAACGCCGATTGGACGAGCAGTCTCAAAGCCCGGCATGTCATGGCAACCATAGCATCCGTAGCGTGTAATTGTCTTGCGACCAACGAATTCCAGCTTGCGGTTATACCACTCAGCAGCATCAGATATGGGAGCCCCATCATCCGTAGCCAACGCTGCTTCATCACCAATCACATCAGCCCGCTTCATATCGAACGTGCGAGTCTGAATGATCTCGTCCGCCTGCTCTTTGCTGAATCGCCCTTTGCGAAGGAACAGACTTACAAGGTTATCCAGCTCGGCGGAATCGACATCTCGCACAGGAAACTCGCCGGGAGCACCCTGGCTTAAAAGAAACGCGGTGATGTCGGCAGCAGGATCGATCTCAATCGTGCCTTCCTTATACGAATCAAGGTATAGATTCGGCATCTTCGATCGAGCGTGATATCGCTGTGGCTCACGAATCCATGTATACAACCAATCGCTGAATTGCAGATTATCCGCATTGCGTTTAATCTTCAGATGAATATCACTGATGTTCGGACCGAAGTCGGCAGTCGTCCCGGGAACAGCACCATGCTGGTGACATGCCAGGCAACCGCGTTCTGAAAAGAGCTTCTTTCCACGTTCTGCATCGGCCGTGTATCCATTAGCAGGCTTGAGAAGTTCAATGGGCTGAGAATTCTCCAACAGCACAGCCGCGATGCCGGCCAATTCTACAGTTTCCAACTTCTGCGTGTGAGCTGCGTCGGACTCTGTCAGATGCTCAAAATTGTCGAAGAACTTTGGCATCTTCGTGGTAGGTCGAAAACGCGAAGGAATTTCAGTCCAATATTGAATCCATTCCGAAGTCGTCTTCGATTCGATATGCCTTAA
>JAYVNW010000869.1:0-5640 GCA_043758225.1 Candidatus Kuenenia sp.
AACTGTAGCGAGCTGGGATTGCGATCGACCACCGCCAAATTGGAAACGCAGCCGTTTCCAACAGGCATTTCACACGATGGCACAGACTGGACGAAGGACACAGTAAAGTCCATAAAGCAGTTTCAACCGCTGCGATTTGCTGTCGGTCTGTGTTGTACCTCGTCTGGCGTCGCATTGATTCTAGGCGTTGGCCTGAGAGTCGTTGAAATGCAGGACATCAGCAATGAATTTGTTATGTCTTTGGTTGCGGTCTGCATTCTGACAGGTGTGATGTTGCTCGGAGGCGGATTCGGCCTGATGGCAACATCTTCGTCAGGATTCGATGAAGCGGAATTTGATCGGCTTGCAACTGCAGGCAATATCTCGGCGGTTGATCAGTCCGGTCACAACTACGCAAGCACGGCAGAGAGCCAGGACGCTCAGCAATCCGCAGCGTAAGTTGTAAAAAATGCCTCCGTTCAACGCCAGACGTCAAACTCTTTGCATATTCTACAATCAGATTACTCCACGCAAACTTGCGCCGTGCGGCATCTATAAGCTGGCGATTTCATGCTGTATCGCGGGAAGTCGTCCTTCTGAAGACAGGTGGCGTCACCATGAATACGGTCCGCAACGGTTCGGGTGCGCCTGTAGGCAAAGATTGCTGAAGCGAACAATCGCAATAAGCGAAGTGTGGCAATGGTTTACAGGTTAGCAGAAGAAATCTGCAGAATGTGACGATTCTCTGGCACGGAGGATGCCATTGGCAATGGTATCAACATCGTTCATCCAGCCAGAACGCGACACAAGGCTCAAACCATGATCGTTTCCTGAACTCCAATTCAGGACGAGGCCCCACGCGAATGGCTGCTGTTGAATGACGCTGAAGCTCACTATGAGAAGTTTGGGCATTCTGAGAATCGCCCGCACCTCGATCCCCTTCTGAACATCCTCCCTGCTGACATGCCCATGAAAGGAATTACTCATGTCTATCAGCAACCTGCACCTTGAACAGGAACTGCTTGAATCTGATGCTGGCCGAGCTGTCTATGACGCTCTCATTCAGGCCAACATTGATCTTCGCTCCATCTCGCTGGAGCTTGTCAAAGATATGCTCCACGCGGAATATCGCCATCGCTGCCTCATGGGCTGGCCCAACAGTCGGGGTTGTCTTTCGACAACTATCTGACACTTCAAATTAGTCACATTCGCCAGTAACAATTTTCGACCGTTTGGACCGTCCTGTGAAGGTGGCCACGACTTACTGCCACTGTGGCAACCTTGCGATAACAACTCCAGGCATCATCGTGGTTAGCTTCGGACCTTCAAAATCAATGAGGGACGAATTGATCCACGGTGATGTCTGGTTAGTCGTACCAGCATCGCTTGTCCTGGCACCAGGCTTTGATTCATCGAAGATTAAATCAGCAAGCAGAACGCCGTCATTCTTCATTTGAGCGTCAGGCAAACTCACTGGTTGTCCCAGCGTTTGGTCGATGTAAACGACCAATGCAACTGATGGTGGCACCACTGCCGGATTGCCGGTTTCGCCACCGCGAACCTGGACCTGCATCAGCTCCGGTCTCCATGCTGCAGGGGCCTGCAAACGCACAATGGCCATCTGCGGAGAAAACACGCATTCCGCAGCCGTCATATTCAGATTCAAACGCGCGATCCCGCTGCCGTGAACGATTGCGTCAACAACACTGAAGCCGAATCGTTGAGTGACATTGGTCAGGAATATGTCCCATGAATCAGGATCACCCTGTTTGAATTCACATAACATTCCGCTGCCACGATTTGCCAGCAGCACATTGTCCAGTTCGCAGCGTCGCGGAGGATGATTCAACGACACCGCATAACCGCCACCGGCAAATACACTGTTTCGCATTGTGACACTGCCCTCTGTTCCCGACAGCCGATGCCAGGCAAGACCAACGAAATTGTCCGCCACAGCCGGTGACTGAATAACGCAACTATCAATCGTCAACGCTGCGCTCTGAACGGCGACCAGATTCGACAGTTTTGGTTGACTGGCAGACTCCGACCCGGCAGTAGTACTCGATTGCTGCGACACTGTGATGCCATTCATTTCCAGTGTGCGTGCCTGCAAAACCCATTGCGTTCCAGCAGGTACGACGATATCAGCGGGCGGCGCAGCGGCACATTCAATTCGCAGCGTGCCAGGAAACTCGCGTCGCTCAGCCAGATACGATGTCCCGGACTCCAGATGAATCACTCCGTCCGCATCGACCAGCGGCAAAGCTCGCGGTCCGCTGTTATTTCTGGCTTCGCCAACTTTTCGTGTCTCGATCAGCTCCGCTTTCGAAGCCACGTCAGGACTGGACGGCAAGCGCAGCGTATGCGGCACGACGCCGGACCGCGCTGCGAGAAAAACCAACATCGCGAGAGCGGCAGCCGCCGCTGTTGGCCACAACCACGAAGAACCACCGCGTCCTGCGCGAACTTCAGGACGCAGATTCCTACGGAGCGAATGATCGGGCATCTTCCGCGCTAAAGTGCGGCAATGTCTGAGACTATTTCCTGACGCCGTTCGCCATGTCTTCAACAATTCTGCGATGCTGCCTGGACGCAATTCCGGCGAGCGACGTGTCATCGACTGAATCAGCCGCGACATCCATTCCGGACAATCCGGCACCGGTCCACGTACGTCTGCGATGTCGTGATCTTTTTGTTTCATCATGCGCGTGACGGGATCAGCAGTCAGGACCACCGAGCGACTTGTCAGAAGTTGCCACAACAAACAGCCGAGCGAGTAAATTTCGCTTCTCGCGTCCGCCGCGCGGCCAGTTCCGACCTGTTCCGGAGCGATGCCGTCACAGTCGCGCAAAGTCAGTTGATCGGTCAGAGCGAATGTCGGCTGGCCAAGTCGTCGCGAAAACGGATCCACCAGGTGAATGCCCCCGCGCCGATCCAGTCGCACATTGCGAGGAACTAAATCGCCGTGAAGCAAACGCGCTGATTCGAGCCATGCCAGCGCGGAAAGCAACTCACGTCCGATTTCGGCAACAACTTCCCACGGCATACGGCCTCCGCGAACAAGCAATTCCTCCATCGACCAGCCAGCGATGAAATTTGACACCAGATAACGTCGGCCATTGAATGATCCAGCAGACGCTACCGTGGCACGATGCGAAGGTATGTACGCGATGACTTCCTGCGGCAAATTCAGCGCAGCCGGAATCGTGCTGCGGAGTCGATCGGTCGATGCAAGTAATTCTTCGATCTGTCGTTCGATCTGTTCTGCCGTTGCATCTGGCAATTGACGCAGAACAAACTGCAGGTGTCGTTTTTCGTCAATGGCCTGATACGTCGATCGGCCAAGCGCACACTGCCGTTGAAAACGTCCGATCGTTATGGAATCCGCGTCGTCAATTTGCAGTTGATCGACCTGCCAGGCGGTCAGAAATCGCTGTTGGACAAGCGCATCCAGCCAGACAGAATCGAAGTCCGGAAGATCATGGCAAAGTCGCCGTACGTGTGGTTCGCAATGAATCAGTTCCGCTCTCGTGCAGAGCTTCTGATCTGCCAGGATTTCAACAAGTCGATCCGAAGGAGTTCGCATCCGTGCCCGCCCCGTAATTGCAGTTCACTGCATCGCAAGTCCAATCTTCAATGCCCCGCGCTACGCTGCGTGCGAAGTATCCCAGAAACCATCTTTGCGCGACAAGGCGGATATTTGCAGGTATTTGACACTTCTGTCCACAACCACTGCGAACCTGGCAGCCTCATTGATGCATCCATTAAGCCACACGGCGGCGAGTCTCTTTCGTCTGTGCCGGTTGAATGGAACTGCGTTCAACGATGCGGGCAGTGGTCTGCCAAAGGACTTCGCGAAGTTCTTCACGACTGGAATTAAGGTGACTTGCCAGTTTGTGAAGTTCATCCTGAATCATTGCCACTGTGGAGTCCGCTTCACGGGGAGCCCGGAAGATTTTTTCGTGGATTTTGACAGCGTTCTGTTCTGTTTCGTAAAACAGTTCTTCGTAAAGCTTTTCGCCTGGTCGCAAACCTGTGAAAACGATGTCGATGTCTTCCGGATATCGCTGGCCCGAAAGTCGAATCATGTCTTTGGCAAGATCAACGATTTTCACAGGCTCGCCCATGTCCAGGATGAGAACATCGCCACCTTCACCCACGGCACCGGACTGCAGCACCAACTGCACGGCTTCCGGAATCGTCATGAAGTACCTCAGCATTTCCGGATCAGTCACTGTCACGGGCCCGCCTTCTTCGATCTGTCTGCGGAACGTGGGCACGACGCTGCCGGCCGAATTGAGAACATTACCAAACCGAACGGTAATGAACAGCGTTTTTGAGCGCGTTGCGACGGAGTGCAGATACTGCTCAGCGACAAGCTTAGTTGCGCCCATGACGTTTGTCGGACGCACAGCTTTATCTGTTGAGATCATGACGAATCGTTCGACAGAAAAACGATCGGCAAGATCAACCAGATTCTGAGTGCCAAAAATATTGTTTCGAACAGCAGCCTGTGGATTGCTCTCCATCAGGGGCACGTGTTTGTACGCTGCAGCATGGAAGACCACCGCCGGACGATGCAGCATGAAAATTCTGGACATGGAATCTCTGTCGGTGATATCTTCAACAATGAACTCCAATTGAGGCAGAATTCGCGATGGGTCTTTCCGTAATGACAGGAATTCCTGTTCCATTTGAAAGATCCCGAATTCCGACTGATCCAGTAGAACGATTTTGCGCGGGCCAAAATTCAGCAGTTGTCGGCAAACCTCGGAACCTATGCTTCCAGACGCACCCGTCACCATCACCACGCGATTGCGCAGATATGTACGGATGCCAGCCATATCAAGTTGATTAGGCTCGCGGCGAAGCAGGTCATCAATCGTGACTTCCCGCATCTTCAGTTCAAACCGACCTGAGGGAATTTCGTCGATAGACGGCACCAGATGCGCATTGACGCCTTTTCGCAGGCAGACTTCTGTCACTTCCCGAACTTCGCGACCTGACAACCGCGATGGCATCAGCAGCACTTCCGCTCGCGTGTAGTCGATGATTGATTCCAGCCCCTTCGAGACATCAAAGACAGGCACACCTGCGATCACAGAATTCGGAATCAGATTTCCTGGCGAGGCAATCCCAACAACGCGCAACGTAGCAGAACTCGTCTGAATCGACGAAGTCATTGCCGCAGCTTCCGAGCCATTGGCGTAAATCAAGGTTCGCGCGGCGTTGCAATTGCGTCTGGATTTTCGCAATGTGCGCAAAGATTGAGCCATGATCCTCGCACCAGCAAGTGCACCGGCTGAAATCAGGGTATCCATGGCGATGACGCTGCGAGGAATCTGTGGCATGGTTTCGTGGGCAATTTGCAGAGCCGAAACTAAAACTCCGCAGACAAGGCAAAGGCCGGCTGACCATGCAATGTCGTAGATTGTCGAATATCGCATTCTGCGGCGCCAGTCGCGGGAAAACAGCACAACGGCAATCTTCAACAGCACCACGACCAGTACACTGTCTCGAAAGACATTGATCGTGGTTCCGGAGACTTCAAAGTCAAACCGCAACAGCACAGCGCAGAATAGTGACGCTGCGAAAATGACTGTGTAGCAGCAGACGGCTATGGCCAGTCGCGTCATGACAGGTAACCAGCGAATGAGGAAG
>JAYVNW010000870.1:0-1999 GCA_043758225.1 Candidatus Kuenenia sp.
AAGTGGGCAGGGACGCGCACAGACAGCTTGACAGATTGAACGGATAGACGTGTAATCTCTCAGCTGAAAGTTCTTTGAGTGGATGCTGGAGCGGGGATGCTTTGTATTTCACCTTCGAACTTTGCCGACATCAATATAGGCCGGATTGTTGATACGTTTCTTTGCGGGGGCAAAGGGATGGAGAGGCAGATGGCTGGATGTCACATACGATTGACCTTGAGTTCGTGGGGAAACAGGGTTGATCTTTCCTCCGGAATGGATTTTCCGGCGAATCCAAGATGGGTCACATCCGCAGAGCGTTGAGTCGCAATGCAGGTGTCTGAAATTGAGGCGTTTCCATGGCTGGGCGCAACAGAATCCGGGTCGTTGTCACAGGTGTCGGTGTGGTTTCGCCGATTGGAATTGGCAACGAGAACTTTTGGGACAGTCTTGTCCACAATCGATCGGGAATTGATTTCCTGCAATCGGTGCCGTCTGATGGTCTTCCATCGGCGTTTGGTGCCGAAGTTCGCGATTTCAATCCCGCGAACTTTTTGCGTGACAAAAAGTTTGTGAAGGTGATGACTCGCGCAATCCAGTTAGGTGTGGCTTCATCGAACCTAGCCGTGAAAGACTCTGGTGTCCTTCCAGGAACTGTTGATCCATACAGACTTGGCGTCGTCTACGGCTGTGGCCGAATGACATGTCATCCAAGTGAGCTTGCTGCAGCCGTAGGAGTTTGCCGATCCGAGGGCGGCGTTGATATCAGCAAGTGGGGCCAAAAAGCTTTGAACGAAATTGCACCGTTGTGGTTGTTGCGTCAATTGCCAAATATGCCGGCCAGTCATGTTTCGATCGACCACAATGCCTGCGGGCCAAACAACACCATCACTTGCCGTGATGCATCTGCACTACTGGCATTGTCTGAAGCAGCTCGCGTGATCGAAGCCGACAGAGCAGACTGCATGATTGTTGGTGCTTGTAGCTCAAATATCCACCCTGTCGATATCGCTAAATTCCATAGCTTTGAAGGCTTGTCGCGGCGTTCCGATGATCCAACTCGTGCATGCCGCCCGTTTGACTTTGAGCGAGAAGGCGCTGTGGTCGGTGAAGGCGCTGCCTCGTTCATGGTCGAAAGTTATGAACATGCAGTTGCACGCGGCGCGGAAATCTATGCAGAAATCCTCGGCACGGGCGCTGGTTGCGACGGATTCGGTGTTGCTAATGAAGCCGCAGGGCTTGGACTTGTGCGAGCGATGGAAGCCGCACTGCGACAATCGGGAGTGCGTCCTGATGAACTCGGACACATCAACGCTCAGGGCAAGAGCACGCAACCGGACGACATCGTTGAAGCACGAGCCTACCACCGCGTTCTCGGCAACTACGTGATGAACATTCCAGTGACAGCATTAAAAAGCTACGTTGGCCACTTTGATGCTGGTGCCGGCGCTGTTGAACTGGCTGGCACACTGCTTTCACTAAAGAACGGTTATGTGCCTGCAACGCTGAATTATGAAATTCCGGACCCACGATGTGGTTTAAACGTTGTGCGTGGCGAGGCAGCTAGATTGAGAAACCGCACTGCTGTGACTGTTAATCGCACAGCGATGGGGCAAAGTGCGGCTGCGGTGTTGCGAGCCATTTAAGTTCAGGTACCGGCGAGCGGCAATGCGTCAGCTTGCCGGTACATTTCGCGGTTCTCTTCGCGTAATAATTGCCAAGTACCGGAGGGCTGACGCCACTCAGCTTGTCATTACGCGATCAGCCAGAAAAACGCGATCGCCATCAGAGTTGGCGGCGTGGCACCCAGAAACAAGCCTATCGGATTAATGCCGTTATCACCAAACGCTTTCGATGACTGCAGAATCCCGGCACCGGCGGGGTTCGGAGCGTTGGCAATCACCGTCAAACCGCCGCCAGTAACTGCTCCTGCAACAAGTGCGTACTTCAATTCGTTTGAGATGCCTTCGACCTGTGAGCCCAGAAACGTCAAGGCGGCGTTGTCGGTAATCGCAGTCAG
>JAYVNW010000871.1:0-4635 GCA_043758225.1 Candidatus Kuenenia sp.
GAACCAAAATCTCCGCGAATGATGATTCGACATTCAACAATGATTTCTCTGCAGGAAGTTTCTTTTCGATACGAAGGAACAGAAGCAGAAGGACACCAACGACCGCTTGCTCTGCGCGATGTTTCACTGGACGTGCGGTTTGGTGAAGTCGTCGCTGTTGTGGGTGGCAATGGTTCCGGAAAATCCACACTGCTGAGTCTGCTGCCACGGTTCATGGATCCTGGTGAAGGCCGAGTCCTGATTGACGGGGTCGATATTCGAGAACTTCGAACACGCGATCTCCGCAGTCAAATTGGATTTGTGACTCAGGAAACACTGCTGTTCAATGATTCCATCTTTGACAACATTCGTTACGGAAACCCCGCCGCGACACGAGAAATGGTTGAAGCGGCGGCTGAACAAGCGCAGGCGGCCAGCTTCATTAAGCAGTTGCCCGACGGCTTTGACACAATCGTAGGCGACAAAGGTGGCAAGCTCTCCGGGGGCCAACGTCAACGCATTGCACTCGCGCGGGCGATCCTGCGAGACCCACCAATTCTGATCCTGGATGAAGCCACGTCGGCGGTGGATTCGCAAAGTGAAGAAGTCATTCACTCAGTGCTGAAAGGCTTTGCCAGGAATCGCACGGTCTTCATCATCAGCCACGTATTGAATCGCACATTTTTGGATCTCGTGTCACGCATCGTTGTCATGGATCAGGGCAGGATCCTGGCAACTGGCAATCACGATAACCTGATGGAATCATGTGCTGCCTATCGCGCGTTGAACCAGTCGCAGTTGCGAATGCGGGACGCAGCCTGAAATAAAAGTCCCTGAAACCATGGATGTAATATGCCGCAGCCAAACGAAAACACATCTGTGTCTGCAGTGGTCTGGCGTTTTCGAGACGGTCGGGCTGGTCACGAGAATCAAGTCGTTGGACTCTCCGAAGCCATCGCCCGCAACGTCGATGCTCAGTTTTGCGATATCTACCTCAATCGAAGTCTGCGAGGTCTGAAAAGCCTGTTACCGAATCGGCTTTCCTTCGCAACAAATCTGCCCGCGCCGGATCTATTGATTGGAGCTGGGCATTCGACTCACCTGCCGCTGCTGACTTTTCAACAACGTTTCGGCGGAAAAACAGTCGTAATCATGAAGCCAAGTTTGCCGACGGCATTATTTGATCTGTGCTTGATTCCGATTCACGACAACTTGGTGTTTCAACCAGGCAACGTCGTCAGAACCGAAGGCTCATTAA
Source organism: Candidatus Kuenenia sp. (assembly GCA_043758225.1). Lineage (GTDB taxonomy): Bacteria > Planctomycetota > Planctomycetia > Planctomycetales > Planctomycetaceae > SXXK01. Next base: position 1,238 of record JAYVNW010000871.1, read on the forward strand.
ACCGTATCCAACCGTCAACACGACAAGACACTCGGCACGGAATCGTCCTGATTGGCGGACCTTCGCGTCATTTTGCATGGTCTGACGAAAATGTAATAAGGCAGATTCTGAGCATCACGCAAAACGAACATTTGCAATGGACGTTAGCAACGTCCGAACGAACTCCGGAAAGCTTTGTGCAAGCATGGCGGTCACAAGTTCCGGAGATTCCACTTGTGACTTCACAGGAATGCTCATCCCACTGGCTACCAGAACAACTTGCAAGCTGCGGCATGACCTGGGTTACCTGCGATAGCATGTCAATGATCTATGAAGCACTAACAGCGGGCACTCGAGTCGGCTTGTTGGAACTGCCACAACTACATAACGATCGCATTTCACGCAACGTACAGCGTCTCGTCGCGTCAGGGCTCACCGTTACAACCAGCCAATGGCTCTCTGGCCGCAGACTGCCAATTCAGATCGGACCATTCTCCGAATCGAATCGCTGCGCCACCATTATTGCAGAACGCCTTCTTCAGTCAGTGGTTTCCGAGCCTGTATTTCGACTTTCGACCGACCTTTTGAAGGCGTCATCGGTTGCAGCAAATTCTGCGTTACCACTTAGCGAACGAAACAGCCGACTTGCGTCCGAGAGTGTTCACCGATAGCAAACGCTGTCAAATTCAGGGTTTTCACGACGGGAATTCGGATGTGGATGAGTAACGGAGACTTTTTTGAAAGCACTCCAGCATGTATCCTTCCGCGTTTCCGGGATATTGTTTGCCCCTGGATTCATCCGCCGCCAGAGCAGCTTCTGACTCATGATGTCTGAACCCGGCTTCAAAACGTATTTGCATGAACTTCGAACTTTTGTTGACGCTGCGCTGGCGGATGAACTGGCGAAAGCGAACTGGCCCACCAGCCTGAAGTCCGCTGCAGAATATAGTTTGATGGCCAGCGGCAAGCGTTTGCGACCGGTGTTGGTTCTGTTGTCGAACGAAGTGTGCGGCGGTCGGCAGAAAGATGCTATTCCAGCAGCGTGTGCGATTGAGATGATACACACGTATTCGCTGATTCATGACGATCTTCCATCCATGGACGACGATGATTTCCGCCGAGGTCGTCCGACCAGTCATAAAGTCTTCGGTGAGGCGTTAGCAATTCTGGCCGGAGATTGCCTGCTGACGTTGGCTTTTGAGACCATTTCCGCCGCGTCAAATTCATCCGGTGTCGACAACGCTCGACAGATCTCTGAACAGATTCGCATTCTCGCCGCAGCCGCGGGCGGGGCGGGCATGGTCGGTGGGCAGGTTCTGGATTTAGAAGCGGAACGGGGTGCCTTTGTAACTGCCAAAAGTCCGCCGCCGATCGCACGAAACTCTGAAAACCTTGGTTGCGAGACTAGTATATCTGCGGTTGAGCAGGAATTGAATTCTGCAAATCCTGCCGCAGTTCGATCTGTGCCGTCGCCGACAAACTCGAAAACTGTCCAGAACGTTTCCAACCAAACGGCGCAGACTCGCGTAGTAGAACTCAGCCAAATCCATAAAATGAAGACCGGAGCCCTGATTGCAGGTGCTTTAGACCTTGGTGCAGCTTCAGCTGACGCAGATGTAAACAGTAGAAAACAACTCCGACATTACGGCCACTGTATCGGACTAGCGTTTCAAATCGCAGACGATCTGCTGGACGTGACTGGTGATCAAACGAAGCTCGGAAAGAAACCCGGGCGTGACGCGGATCTTGGAAAATTGACTTATCCCGGTTTGCTGGGAATTGCAAACAGCCGTGCGAAGGCTGAACAACTTGTGCAGGAAGCGTGTGATGCGGTTGCTGTCTTTGGCGATCGCAGCAGATGGCTGACGGAACTGGCCCGATTTATCGTAGAAAGAGATCACTGAGCGGATTGGTGCCGGCAACCGGTCACCGTTTCAGCTGAACACCGCTCACCGATCTAACATCAAAAAGAGACAAGAATGTCATTCGAAATCCTAAGCGGTATAAGATCCCCAAAAGATCTGCAGGGCCTGAGTGAGTCGGACCTCATTCAACTGTCGCATGAAATCCGCGAAGCACTACTCACAATCGTCTCAGATCGCGCCGCGCACTTCGCGAGCAATCTCGGCGTAATCGAGCTCTGCATCGCCCTGCATCTGACTTTCGACTTTTCAAAAGATCGACTCATCTGGGACACCGGTCATCAAATCTATCCTCACAAATTAGTCACCGGACGTTTTGATCAGTTCTCAACGATTCGCCGCCGCGGCGGGCTGATGGGTTATCCAAATCCTGCCGAAAGTGACTACGACCTGTTTGTCACAGGACATGCTGGCAGCAGCGTCTCGACGGTGCTGGGCATGAAAGCCGCCGATGACCTGCTGTTCAAAGACGGCCGCAGATCCGTTGCCGTCATCGGTGATGGTGCCCTGCCCTCAGGCATCGTATTTGAAGCAATGAACAACGCCGCTGGTCTGAAGAAAGACCTGCTCGTCATCCTGAATGACAACAAAATGGGTATCTGCCCGCGCGTCGGTGGGCTGGCAAGTTATCTCGATAAGGCTCGCGTCGCTCCGTTCTACAACGGCCTGAAACGCGATGTGTCGTGGCTGCTGAACAAGGTACCGCTCGTCGGTGAATCAACAGAAAAAATGCTTGGCGGATTCAAGGACGCGGTGAAGTCATTTCTGCACGGCGGAATGTTGTTTGAGGAAATGGGATTTCGCTACATCGGCCCTGTTGATGGCCATGATATTGCGACACTGCGTCGTTCCCTGGAAATGGTCCGCGATGTCAAAGGTCCTGTGTTACTGCATGTCTTCACTGAAAAAGGCCATGGATTTGAACCGGCCTGCAAAGATCCGGTTAAATTCCATACGCCATCACCATTCAAACGCGACGCCGACAACGAAATCGTATCAGTTAAGAAATCGGCCGAAGTCTCATACACTGAAGTCATGTCGGAAGCGATTCACGAAGCGATGGGCGAAGATGAACGAGTCTGCGTCCTGACAGCCGCCATGTGCGCCGGCAACAAACTTGAACTCATTAGAGATGAGTTCCCTGACCGCTTCTTCGACACGGGCATTTGTGAAAGCCATGCTGTAGCATTTGCCGCCGGCATGGCGAAGTCGGGGATGAAGCCAATCGTCGATATCTACAGCACGTTCCTGCAACGCAGCTTTGACCAGATCTTCCAGGAAGTCGCGCTTCAGAATCTGCCGGTAATCTTTTGTCTCGACCGAGCTGGATTGTGTGGCCCCGATGGACCAACCCATCACGGCGTCTTCGACAACAGCTACATGCGTATCTTCCCGAACATGATCGTGATGGCTCCTGGTGACGAACTGGAAGTCAAAGCGATGCTGGACTTTGCCCTCGAAAGACCTTCGCCGGTTTCGATCCGCTATCCGAAAACA
>JAYVNW010000872.1:0-4199 GCA_043758225.1 Candidatus Kuenenia sp.
GAGAAATGGCGCGTCAGCCAAAGCAGCAGTCGTCTGCAAATCGAAGCAATGCGGATAAAAAGTAGAATAAAAAGTAGTCGGTCAACGCCAGTTTGTATAAGAGCCGAACGCGCCAGCGGCGAGATTTTCGGTGTAAAAGCACCGTGAGTGCCAAAGCTCGAGGCGACGGTCTGCGGCTTACACAGTCAGTTTTACTCAGGAAGACAGTTGAAACTCTCCCGCTGGCACTCCACACTGGCATTTTTATCCGTTTGCCAGGGTCCGTAGAATCATCTGAAACAGGGTTTGCCAAGATGCTGGCTCAATTAATTCCACAGGACGGTGGTCCTCCCATCACGCTTCACAAACCGATTACAGTGGTTGGCCGCAGTTCAAAGTTGTGTGATCTGGTTGTCGATCAAACCAGTATTTCAAAGCAACACTGCGTACTGGTCAAGACAGACGGATTGCTGTATCTCCGCGACCTTGGCAGCACGAATGGGACGCGTGTCAACGGACAACGCGTCGTTCGCGGCGCGCTATTGCCGGGTGACAAACTGTCGTTCTCCGGGGTCACGTACCGCGTCCATCTGGGGCCTGATAAAGGACCTGGCATCGTTTCGCTAAACGGTGTCACAGAAATGATTCCCATCATTGACGCCAATTCGGCAGATGACACAATGCGCATCGACGACATCAGCAGGAGTGACGTTCGGTTTCTGCGAGATTCAGATCTGTTGCCGCCTGATTAGTTTTTATCAGCACGCATGACTGCTGCCCGAGTTGCTTTAACGAAAAGATCTTTATGACGACGTCACCGCCGGTTTCGACACAGGCAGTTCGCTCGTGTGCTTCAATGATCGTACTTTTTGCATCAGTGATGCTCGTTGACACCTGTGCGGTTGCGGACGACTGGCCTCAATGGGGTGGGCCTCAGCGAGATTGCGTCTGGCACGAAGACGGAATTGTCGAAAAGTTGCCGACGGATGGTTTATTGCCTCGAGTCTGGTCGGTGGAAGTCGCGGAAGGATACTCAGGCCCGGCAGTGGCGAATGGTCGAGTCTTTCTGACGGATCGCATCGCGGACGGCGAATTTGAGCGACTGTTGTGTTTCGATGCGGAGACTGGAAAGCCGTTGTGGAAGCACGAGTACTATGTTCGCTACACAATCAGCTACGCATTCGGACCTCGAGCAACGCCAGTGATCGATGGCGATCGCGTCTACTTCGTCGGCGCGCAGGGCCATATGTTCTGCATGAACGTGGAAGATGGTGCCATTTTGTGGCAGAAGCATTTCGAAAAAGATTTTGGCACTGAGATGCCTGCGTGGGGAATGGCCGCGTCTCCGCTTGTTGACGGCGACAAACTAATCACGCTCGTTGGCGGCAAAGATAACGGCCTGATCATTTGCTTCGAAAAGCACACCGGCAAAGAACTTTGGCGATCTCTTGACGATCCTGGGATTGGCTATTGTCCGCCCGTGATTTACGACTTCGCCGGGCGACGCCAATTGATTATCTGGCATCCGACAGCCGTGTCCTCAATTGATCCGGAAACGGGAACTGTCTTGTGGGAAGTCCCGTGGGCCATCAAGGCCGGCCTGTGCGTGCCGATGCCGCGAAAGCTCGACGACCGTTTGTTCCTCACGTCCTTTTACGAAGGCCCGCATATGCTGAAAGTGGGCGCGGACCATGCAGAGATCTTTGCGGAAATCTTATGGAAGGGCAACGGAGTCAACGAACAACAGACCGATAAGCTGCATTCGATCATGCCCACACCGGTGGTGACGGAGAACAACATCTTTGGCGTCTGCAGTTATGGCCAGCTTCGATGTCTGAAGACTTCGACCGGCGAACGTGTCTGGGAAACTCGGCAGGCGACTGGTGAAGGACGCTGGTGGAATGCGTTTATTGTGCCTCAGGGAGATCGCTATTTCCTTCACAACGAACAGGGTGATCTGATTATCGCGAACCTGTCTGCGGAAGGTTACACCGAACTCAGCCGCGCAAAACTGGTTGAGCCGACTCGGCAGGTCCAGCGCCGTATGACAATCTGGTCACATCCTGCATTCGCAATGAAGAGTGTGTTCGCCAGAAACGACAAGGAACTTGTTCGAGTTGATCTGAGTGATCAACTCTGATCTGGCGTTCAGGAAAACGTGATTCTAAAAGAAAGAGACGGTGATTGTTTCAGCGATCGCTATTTTTCACGTTGCAATATCGTTGCAGTCACTGCCGGACTGCGAACGGAAGCAAAGTAGCGGTTGTCGCGAATCCAGTCTTCTCGAGTATATGAGATCACCGAACTGTCCGTTTCGCGTACCTCAATATGAGACAACCGAAACCCCATCTCGGTGATTTCCGTGAACATCATCCATGCGAGATTTTCGACGCTGGTTGGTCCGTTGAACAGCTTCATCTTGAAGTCTTCGCCAGTTCGTCGGCAATGATCTTTCAGTGATTCGTATAGCGGATCATTAATATTGATCAGCATGCCGTGGTCGTAGAATTCCTTCAGCCAGGGTTCAACCTTCTCATCAAAAGCACCAAACAGAGTGCTGATATCGCCGTCGCGTTCGACTTCAAAAAAACAACGCAGCCCGTATCGATGACCGTGCAGATTGCTGCATTTGTCTTTGAGCGTTTCGTTACGGTGAGCTGCGTAGAATTTGTAGTCTTTTTGGATGATCATAATTTCACCTGAACCATGACTCTACTTAAGCACGCTTGGTGGTCGCGTCACATTCTTGGCGTAGTAGGCTTACTGCCTGAGAATCGCTTCGGAATTCCTGACAGGCAGAGTGCCTGCCGCCACGCGAGAATGATACACAAAAAAACACGAGACTTCCTGCCTAAAAGCAGAAAGTCTCGTGCAGAGTTTTTTTGGTATTCAGCCAGAGTATCTTTTACGAGAACAGCTCTGGAATGACATGGCCATCACGGACGATCATGACAGGCCGGCCTGTTGACGTATGGTACTCGTATTTGTGGTCGATTCCCAAAGCATGGTAGAAGCTGGCCGCAACGTCGTCGGGTGAGAATCCCTGTCCCTTTGGCAGACTGGCGGTTTCGTCACTTTCGCCCAGTACCTGTCCACCTTTGACACCGCCCCCGCCAAGCAGCATGAACATGTTGCGTGGATAGTGGTCGCGACCGACACGTTCCGTATTAATCTTCGGCGTGCGTCCGAATTCGCCAGTCACAAAGACGACGGTTGAATCCAGCAGTCCGCGTGCGGCCAAGCCTGTGAAAAGGCCATATAATGCGTCGTCCAATGTCGGTAATTGTCTGGTCTTCAGCACGTTCCAGTTGTCCCGGTGTGTGTCCCAGCCACCGTTTGTCACAGTGATGAAACGCACGCCCGATTCTACTAGTCGCAAAGCCAACAGGCAGCTTGCTCCAAGCGACGAACCACCAAATTGCTTTGCAAAGTCTGGGGATTCCTTGCCGATATCAAAAGCTTCTCTCGCCTTTTCCGAAGTGATCACTGTATGCGCCTGCTTACCGAACTCATCCATACCTTCCAGCAGTTGACTATCCTGTTCGACATCGCTGAACGTACGGTCCAGTTGAGTTAAAAGGTTACGTCGGCGTTCAACATCCATCACAGTCAGACCACCCGACATAGAAATTCCACGCACTCGAAACGGAGTGCCAATCACAGGAGAGGTAGTTGTGTTCATTGGAGCGTATCGAACACCAAGGTAACCAGATCGCTGGGCACTGTTGGGAATCGCCACAAACGGAGGCAGTTCCGGAATGCCGGGGCTTTCCTTGGTGATGACCGCGCCGTATCCTGGAAACTCCAGCGATGGTAACGGTCGATTACCAGTGTTGACGTACTTTGTACCAAGTTCGTGAGCCGCAACCGAATGGCTGACACCACGAAGCAAGGTGAACTTGTCCATGCACGTTGCGATGCGTGGCAGATGTTCTGAAATGAAGACACCAGGCAAGCATGTCTGAATCGGATTGAAATCTCCACGGTACTCGGACGAGGCGTCTGGCTTCAGATCGAACGTGTCCATATGCGATGGACCGCCGTTAAGATTCACAAAGATTGCTGATTTGCCCTTTGCGTTCGGATTCAAATTGCTGGCGGCCGCCATTTGAGCGTAGCTGGCCAGCGTCAATCCTGTACCGCCAAGAACGCCGGCTTTCAAAACATCGCGGCGCCCGACTCCATCACACGTACGATAAAATGCCATTTGGAAACTCCTG
>JAYVNW010000873.1:0-3052 GCA_043758225.1 Candidatus Kuenenia sp.
GACGCTCTGGCTGCAGACGGACTCAACCTGACGCGAATCTTCAGCGGTGTTTACGTCGAACCTCAGGGCGCGTTTAACATTGCAGAAAACACGCTTTCCCCCGCAGCCGGACGGCTGATCTGCCCGTGGCCGCGCGGCGAGCAGCCTGGCTATGCGAACGGCGGCAATAAATTTGATCTCTCAAAATGGGACGCAGCATATTTCGAACGGCTCAAGGACTTCGTGGCCCAGGCCGACAAGCGTGGCATCGTGGTCGAGTTTGCTATCTTCTGTCCGATGTATGAGGACAAACAGTGGAACCTCAGTCCGATGAACGCCGCAAACAATATCAACGGGATCGGCGCGATCGAGCGGAACGATGTGTACACGCTCGACAAAAACGGCAACCTGCTCGCCGTGCAGGAATCGCTCGTTCGAAAGATCGTCACGGAACTGCGCGACGCAGAAAACCTGTGCTACGAGATCTGCAACGAACCCTATTTCGGCGGCGTCACGATCGCCTGGCAGCACCACATCGCGGACACTATCGTCGAAGCGGAAATTGAATTCCCGCACAAACACCTGATCTCACAGAACATCGCCAACGGCTCGGCGAAAGTCGAAAATCCGCATCCCGCCGTTTCCGTGTTCAACTTCCACTATGCCAGCCCGCCCGATGCCGTAGTGCTAAACTACGGACTCAATAAACCGATCGGCGATAATGAGACCGGCTTCAAGGGGACCGCTGACAATCATTACCGGATGGAAGCCTGGGAGTTCATCCTCGCTGGCGGCGGACTGTTCAATAATCTCGACTACTCGTTCACCGTGGGGCACGAGGACGGCACATTCGAGTATCCGCCCACGCAACCGGGCGGCGGCAGTCCGACCTTCCGCAAACAGATCAAACTTCTGAAGGATTTCATCCACAGTTTCGACTTCGTCCGAATGAAGCCAGCCCGCGACGCCATCCGTGAGCCTCTGCCAAAAGACGCTCAATGTCAGATTCTTGCGGAACCCGGTCGGCAATATGCCGGATATTTTCGAGGCGCCACGAAGTTTGAATTCACGCTCGATTTGCCGGCAGGGAATTATCACGTCCGCTGGATCGACGTTGTGAGTGGTCGTGAAGAGGCTGCGACGACGATTTCACATCCCGGAGGCCCGGCACGCTTCGTCGTACCCGAAGATCTCGAAGAGTGCGCAGTGCGAATTGTGCGAGAGACAAGGTAGCGGTCGTTAGGTGCGAAGAACGAATTATTTGTTTAACCCGACTCGAAGAGAAGGTACTGAGGAGCCTGTCGCCTCTTCGAGTCGGGTTAAACGGTAGGGATCCTGGCCGAGACTATTAACGATTCTTAAGGAGTTGCAGACCATGTCACACTTTCGTACCGTTGTTGGTCGGCGGAGATTTCTGTCAGCGTTCGCGGGGACGGCCGCGATGACGGCGATGAGTGGTCGTTCCTTGTTTGCTGACGATCCGCCGCCGGTAACGAATCCTCGGGCGACCGATGGTGACGAACGATTCGAACCGAACTGGGACGAACGGCTGACGATCAGCGTGGGCCAAAAATCGGGCGACATGATCGGGGAGTCTGACAAAGTCATTCAAGCCGCGCTGGATTATGTGGCACGACTTGGTGGCGGCACAGTGAAAGTGCTGCCGGGAACCTATACGTTTCGGAATGCCGTGTGGATGCCTTCGCGAGTACGCCTGGTTGGCAGCGGAACGGATTCGATCATTACTCGATTGCCATCCACCAGAACCGAATTGACATTGGATTCCGATTGGTACGATCAGGAAGTCACTCTGAAGGACGGTCACGCGTTTCAGGTGGGCGATGGCGTCGCCTTTCAGGCCACGAATCCGCACAACAACGGCGCGATTGTGATCAAACGTACGCTGGTCGCTCGCAACGGCAATCGTTTCAAACTCAACGATGGCCTGAGGGAGAACTTGTGGCTGTCAGGTAAGCCAGGCTGCGCGTCGCTGTTTCCGTTACTGACCAGCGAACACACAGCCGATGTGGTCATTGAAAATATCACGCTCGACGGCAATCGCGAGAACTGTGAAAACTTCAATGGCAACTATGGCGGCTGTATCTTTCTGCAGGACTGCAATCGGTACACTTTCCGCGGAGTGACGGCTCGCAATTACAACGGCGACGGAATCAGCTTCCAGGTCTGCCACGATGTGGTCGTTGAAAATTGTCATAGCCATGACAACACGGATCTTGGAGTTCACCCTGGCTCTGGTTCGCAGCGACCGATCATTCGCGGCAATACGCTGGAACGTAACAGTCAGGGCATCTTCTGGTGCTGGGGAGTCAAATACGGTCTGGCAGAAAACAACATCATCGACGGCAATAAGCTATACGGCGTTTCGATCGGCCATAACGACACTGACAACGTGATGCGGAATAATCAGATTCGCAACAGCGGCAAGTTCGGCATCCTGTTCCGCGACGAAAACCGAGGTCTCGACTTTTGGGCAAATCGCAACGTGATTGAAAATAACCTCATCGAAAACAGCGGCGATGATGACGGTGCCGGAATTGAAGTCACGGGTGAAACCAAAGACATACGCCTCGTCGGCAACACCATCACTGAAACTCGCGCGGCAGCTCGACGCGTCGGCATCCGCATCGGTGACAAGGTAGGCAAAGTGGATCTTACTGGCAACAAGATCTTAGGCGTTGCGACCCGGATTGTCGACCGACGAGCGAATCAGGCATGACATAGTGCCTGCCCCGAACTACTCTGCACCATAATCCAAATCCTTCATTTTCTTCAGGCGACAACTCATGGTTTCTGCACGACGTTTGTTTCTGAAACAATCCGCCGGGCTTGTGGGCATGCTGGCGCTGTCCGGCTTCAGCCGCAATGCTCTGCGAGTCAATGGTGCCGTTGCTGCGGAGAAGCATTTTGAGATTACGGACATCAAGCGGACGACGGTGAAACTGGAATTCCGGCCGACCCCACGTCGCAACATGGATCGAGAGATTCCTCACTGGCGATATACTGAGCTTTGCGATCTCACGTTGAAATGCGGAGTCACCGGTACTGGTGAAAC
>JAYVNW010000874.1:0-2346 GCA_043758225.1 Candidatus Kuenenia sp.
AGCGTTTTGCAAATCGTGAATTGTGTGAGCACCATCAATCGCCTCCGCACATCCGCCACTGGTCAGAATTCGATCGAAGCCAGCGTCAATGAGCTGTTGACTGGCATGGCCTAAATCGGGAGTGGCATCGAAGGCCTTGTGAAAGACGAATGTTGCTGAAGGAAACAAACGGCGCAGCTGGGTGCAACGGTCAACATCGACGGTGCCACCGGGCTTCAAAAAGCCGATCGCGATACCATTGACGCCCGAGGCCAACAGGAATTCGCAGTCATCCAGCATCTGAGTGAATTCTGCGTCCGTGTAGGCAAAGCCCGCTTCTCGAGGGCGCACCATCGCAATAATTGGACCGCTGAACGTTCGTCTGGCCGCAGCGACAAGTCCTGCTGGCGGCGTGAGTCCTCCAACGGACATGCCGGAATTCAGTTCAATGCGATCGATCTTAAGTTCTGCGGCCAGAATGACATCTGCAATGCTGCCTGTGCAGAGTTCGATCAAGGGCGATGATGAGCGTTGCGAGGGCTTCATATGAGGAATCTGCTGGACTTTTAATAAACGCACAATAAATTGAGCGTTGCCGCCTTGAACAACGCAGGCATCATAGCAAACTATACGTGACTCCAGGGCAAACAAAGAGTTGCCAAATACTTCAGAATCGTTCACGCCACTTCTTTTGTACCCAGCGCCGTTCTCGCCGGATTTGGTGAGTCCACTTATGACAGTCTCACTACAAGGTTCATTCTTAGTCGCCGCACATCAACTGCGTGAGCCGAATTTTTATCGCAGCGTCGTGTTGATGCTGGAGCACAATTCGGAAAGTGCCATGGGCTTGATCGTCAATCGTCCATCTGGCGCAACCATCGGTGAAGCGCTGACAGAACACTCTGCTGTCAATAATGTTAATACTCCTGTTTATTGCGGTGGGCCCGTGGAGCAGAATTCGCTTTTCATGCTGCACAATTCTGTGACACTCGGCAAACAGGATCAGGAGGTTGCTCCTGGCTTGTTTCTTGCAGGCAGCCAACAGTCGTTCGATCAAATTGTGCGACAGGAAGTTCCGCCCGGCGAGACTGTCTTGTTCCGACTCGTGAACGGCTATGCAGGCTGGGGCGCCGGGCAGTTGGAAGGCGAAATCGCTCGAGGCGACTGGAAGATACTGCCCAAGGCAAACGGCATGCTGCTGGAAGAAGACCCGTATGGTCTGTGGGAAGTTTGTATGCGGCGTCTGAATCGATTGACTCGTGTGCTGCCACATGACGTCAAGAATCCGGAATGGAATTAGTTGGCTAGAAATCTTCTTTCGTCAATCTGCCATCATGCAGCGCTGACGCGATCAACAGTCCGTTGAGCCCAGCGCGAGCGGCCTGAGCGACACATTGTGCAGACGCAACGCCACCGCCAGAGATGATGGACATGCCTGGCAATAGGCTTTTGATCTGCTGGCACAGTTCCAGCGTGGGGACTCCGTGTCCGGTTCCGACAGCCGCCAAATCAAGCACGATCAATTGACAAATTCCATGCTCAAAAACAAACCTCGCCATTTCAAGCGGTGGTTTGCCTTCCCAACGAGGGTCGCCCAAAAGCAGATTGCGATTTTTCAGATCAATGCTGAAAATCAATGACGCAGGATCAAAGGGCTGAATCATCGATTTCAGTTGCGTTAAATCAGTGATCGATTCTGATGACAGGACGACGCGATCTACGCCGATTTCGAACAAGGCTTGAATTTGTTCGACCGCCGTCACACCGGCATCCACGATGAGTGAAACTCCCGTGCGTGCCATTTCTGCAATGGTGCACCGATTCAGATGCTGTCGTTCAATGGCATCCAGATCAGCGACGTAGCAAGCGGTGCAGTTCAAATACGTTTTCAGGGCCTTCAGAACTTCGGCAGGGTCAGCACCAGTCGTCAATTGACTTTCGATAGCACGATACTGGCTGCGTTTGCCGGTAACAGCTCGCACTGCGATTCCATTTCGGATATCGATGACAGGAATTATCTGCATGGCTGGAGATCAATCAGTGCCCCCCGGTGTCGGTCTTACCGGATTCTTCAGGAATATCTGAATGCATCCATTTCATGAGCAACGGCGAAATTGCCAGACAGATTGCGCCACAAATACATGCAGCTATTGCGATCTGCTTGAACACATCGCCGTACACATGGACAGTCTCGAGCGGAATGGGGATCACGTTTTCATCGCCGCCACCGTGCTCTACGCCAGTGAATTGCGAGATGATCGCTGCAAGATACTGCGAGAAGGCAGTCGCAAGGAACCACGCACCCATGACTGTACTGACAAGCACTTTCGGAGAAAGTTTTGTGATCATGGAAAGACCAACGGGAGA
>JAYVNW010000875.1:0-6268 GCA_043758225.1 Candidatus Kuenenia sp.
ACAACCATGCACCATTTCTCAGTGGTTTCATTGGTGGAAGCAGCAGCCGTAGGCACGGGGGCGGAATCCCTGCTGCTTGAGGCAGTTGCCAGTCAGAATCTCTACGTCGCGTCTGGATTTGCAGAAGGAAAAACCGGGCAAAATATTCTCACCTCGTCGATGAAGGTACGGCGAACGCCCGCAGGGCTCGTCGTGAACGGCAGCAAGAAGCCATGCAGTCTGTCGTCGTCAATGGGATTGTTGACTGTAAGCTTGTGCGTTCCGCCGGGAGCCGACGGGCAACCGACCGGCTTTGCGGTGGCGATGATTCCTGCCGATGCTGAAGGCGTCGAACGCCGACCATTCTGGTCCAACTCTGTTTTGGCGGGTGCCGAAAGTGACGAAGTAATATTGCGGGAAGTCGCGGTTCCGGATGCCTTTGTTGCATACCTTGAAAGCGAAGTCCAGGCGAAAGCGGTGCAGACACGCAGCTTCATTTGGTTCGAGCTGCTGATTTCCGCGTCTTACCTCGGCGTTGCCAGCGCTTTGGTGGAGCGTGTTCTGCTCGCTGGCCGTGGCACGCCGACCGAAAGAACTCGAATGGCAATCGACGTTGAAGGAGCAATGGGTGCTCTGGAAAACGCGGCTCGAGCGATGACGGAAGGCCAGAATGACGACGACGCGCTTGCCCGCGTCATCATGGCTCGGTATGCCGTGCAGGGCGCCATCGATCGTGTGACGTTACACGCGGTCGAGCTGCTGGGTGGTATTGCCTTTCTCTCGTCGAATGACCTTGTGTGCCTCCTCGCTTCCGCCCGGGCGTTGGCCTTTCATCCCCCGTCCCGCGCGAGCCTCGTGAACGACCTTGATGACTATCTGATTGGGAAACCCTTCGCGATCGCGTGAGCCGTCTTCACCAGCATCGCCGTACGGTCCCAGTCCGTACGTCCCGGATCGGCCACACCGTTAGAATCCAAACTTGCTGAAGACTCATTGCGATGTCGTATGTTCAGTTGTCTGTCAGTCCATTGAGACGACTCGGATAGCCAAACAGCTCGAATGCGCGCCGACAGCGAGCAAAGATTTTTCGCATTACCTGTTCGTCCATGTGGTACGTGTTCTTTTGATACTTGCTCAGCGCTGGCAACTCAGCCTGGATTGCTGGTTCGACATTCTGCCACCCGGGCAGGTCAAGCTTTTCGTAGACTTGACGCATTTGCCCCAGTGGGTCGGACTCAAGATCTTCAAATCGCACTTCATGGAGATGACCAACCGGGATCAGGTGCCTTGTATTTTCATAGGTTTCAATGAGTTTCGTGTAAAGCTCTATCGTGCGTTCTTCCATGTCCCCAAGGTACGGTTTACCGAGGCCGTTTTCGGCAAACAAGGTCTTTCGCAGATGGATGCTGGATTTGTAAACCATGTAAGGATCACGATGGATGAAGATAAACTTCGCGTCGGGAAACATTTCCAACAGGACGGGGATTCGATAAGTGTGCGTGGGTGACTTAAGCACGACAGGCTTGTTGTCTCGTATGGTCAGTTTTTTCAGGAACCAAAGGAACGATTTCTGCCAGCGTCGACGTTCATCTGTTGTGAGTTCCTTGAGATCAAAGAAACGGCTGTACTTGCTGGGATCACGTTGATGAGCAAGCATCAGATAAGGAGATAACAGCGTCATCGCCATCAGCGCCACTTCATCCTCCTGCGTCATGTTCCATCCCGCCGGAAGGTTGTCCACCCCACGGGTTTTTGGAACTCCCCATCTTGTGATGCGAGTAATAAACTTCTCTGTGAGCAGAAAACTGCCAGGGAAGATCACCTGGTACAGATTGGGATACGTGAATTGCGGATCCAATGACATTAGATTGTGAAGCAGCGTCGTGCCGCTCCTCCAATGGCCAATGATGAAGATGGGAGGGTGCTCAATTGTCTGACGTTCGATGCGTCGGCCATAGAAGCAATTCTCGAGAAACCCTTCAAATGAATTCCCTATGCTAAAAGCGGTGATAGAGGCCAGTCTCGGAAGTCTGCTCCAGTGAAGAGGCGGACGACTCGCCAGCAACCGGACCCAATTGCCAAATGTTAAACCATGAAATATGCAGAAGTGCCCCTGTTTTCCGGGTTCTGTTTCCGCACGTGCCGGCTTATCTTCGAGTGGAGACATAGTGATATCGTGGACTAAGTTCGGTCAGTTTTGTTGGGCAGCGTTTACGCATTGCTTGCCCGGAGAAGGCGACTACATTTTAGGGCTGAGCGATCGGTTGTAACTGATTCGCTGACGGCGTTTCGTTCAGCTCGAAGAGTTGTCGAAGTCGCCCCGCCTTTTTTGTGTCTCCGCTGAATTGGACCTTGCCCGAGAAATAGAGACGCACCAAATCGGTTTGAGGGTTGTCGTAAAGTGTGCGGAAGTCCTGCACGTCGATCGAAATACCGCAATCGGCACCACCGGGATTGCCTTCCGTGACATACGGCCCGGAGTTTGAGGCATCGACATACCATTCGCCGCCACCCTCGCCTGTGACACTGATTTGGAATTTTACTCCTATTTGCTTTGCGGCATCAGCGTTCGTTGCGAGTATCGCAGGTAGTTCTTTATTGAACACGCAGCGAACATCGAGAACCGTGGGGCCAACGGCAGTCGATGAAACGGACGGATGTGCGGCAGCTGCGTCGTGCTCGCCGATTCCGGTTTTTGCAACCAGGTCGTCGATGAGTATTGTCGTATAGTCGATCTCGTCGCAAGTCTGCTCGATGGCCATCAATAAACGGTCGATTTCCGTGGCTGTGACAATGAGCGGAGGTTGTATCCGTAACACGAACGGATTCGAACGGCACATCTGCGCATAGATTCCATAACCGTTTAGCAGCGTATGCAGAGCGTGCAATACGTGAAACCCATCGACTAGCCGATCATATTGTGGTATCAGAATTGACGCGGCTCCCGTTGGGTCGGAGGCCCGCCAATGGTCGGCAACATTTTTCGGCAGGGGATGAAACTCCAGACCGATGAGCAGTCCCTGCCCGCGAACCTCCTTCAGGCACCGCGCACGTCGACACAGATTGACCAGTCCACGTTGTAACTGCGAGCCGCGTTCTGCGGCATTCTCGGCCAGTCGTTCCTGCTGCAGGACCTGCAGCGTCGCGAGGCCCGCAGCACATGCCAGACTTCCGCCCCCAAACGTACTCGTGTGCAGGGCGAACGTTTGTACTGTGCCATAGGCTCGCATCCAAAGATCTCGGCGAGTCAGCATGGCGCCGATGGGCATCAGGCCGCCTCCCAGGGATTTTGCGAGGCACAATACGTCGGGTGCAACCTGTTCGTGCTCACACGCGAATAGTGCTCCCGTGCGACCGAGGCCAGTCTGAACCTCGTCGACAATCAGCAAAGTGCCAGTGCTGCGACACAACTCAGACGCACGGCTGAGAAAACCTTCGGGTAAAGGATACATGCCTCCTTCAGCCTGCATCGGCTCGATGATGAACGCCGCAAATCGTCGCGTCGCAAGTTCTCGTTCAAGCAACTCTGCGTCGCCGCGTGGAATTGTTTCGCAACCGGCAAGTAACTGACCGAACGGCCGGCGATACTCTGCTGTGCCCGAAACCGAAAGCGCTCCCAGCGATTTGCCGTGATAGGCCCCTTCACACGAAAGCATCCGTTCGCGCCCGGTCGTAATGCGGGCCAATTTCAAGGCCGCTTCCACCGACTCGGTACCGCTGTTGCAGAAGAAAACCATTTCCAGACCGCCGGGAGCCAGTGCAGCGAGGTCGGCTGCCAGGGCTCCCTGATACGGATTAACAGCGGACTGCACAAATCCGGGGGCCTGTTCCCTGAGGGCCTCAGTCAACGCCTTCACCACAGCCGGATGATTGTGCCCCAGATTGAGCGATCCAAATCCCGATACGCAGTCCAAAAACTCACGGCCCTCGGCGTCGTAAAGATACGCCCCTTCTCCCCGCACGAAGGTCGGCACGAAGCCACTCGATCGGCCCAGGGCGTGCAGCACCGGGTTGCAGTGCCGGGCGTGCTGGTCGGCGGCCGTCGAGATGCGTTGATCGACGCTGCGCAGCGGCCGAATCCGCGCCTTCTCCAATCGCAAACGCACCTGACGAAACCGAGTCACAGCGTCGTCGGCGAGCGGATTCCCAAAAGAATACAGGCGAGAAAAATCATAACCGTGCGCCCGAGCACGCGAGCCAATGTCCTGGATCGAATCCAGACTGAGATGTCGCCCCAACGAAAGATTCTCGGCCCGTTCGTCGAGCGCCAGCGCCAGCGTTTCACCCAGACAACTCGGAATGACTCTGTGATGGAATTTGAGCACGCGGGAAAACGAATTCATTGAATCCGGCAGCCTCACTAATCCGCCCGTCAGAATCAGGACGTCGGGTCGCAATGCTTTGCTTCCCATCACATCCGTCGGCACTCCGACATCAATCACAATCGTGCCAGGTAACAGTTGGTGCTGGTCGATGCAATTCCCCGACGAAGTTGCGGAGATAACGATGCGAGCCAGCGACAACGCCTCGGAAATACTTGAAAAGTATTCGCCGCCGACTTGATCGGCGAATTTGCGGACGCTCGCAGTGCCATTATTGCGGCCCACCAGCAGCAGTCGACCGCAATGCGGTGCCGCAAGAGCGGCGACACCGCAAGCAATGCTTCCAGGGATGCCAACGATTGCGACAGTCTCTTCCCGGAGATCGATATCGAATTCCTCGGCAACGCGATACAGATTCTGCAACGCGGTGTAAACGGTCAGACTGTTCCCGGTCGTTACGGCAATCGAACTGCGCTCAGCCAGAAACTCACCGCGACTTCCGACGATGCCGGTCATGGATCCCAGGCCGATCAGACTCGCCCCCCAATCAGTGGCCTGACGAACGGCCTCCTGCATGAACTCAAGAGCCCGATCGGGGTTGTCAAGAATCTCGTAGGCATCGAGAGGAATCTCGTAAATGCGCCCCTCGGCGACGGACCCGGTGGCAGACGTCAAATGGCCAAGCTCGTCAAAAATCGAAACCTGCGGCAGGTGGTTCTGTACTCCTCGAGCCATGCTTCTCGTGAAAGCACCATGCAATCTCGTGGCCACCCCCATTGCATCCATGCCCCACAATTTAAGGAGACTGCCGTCCCTGTCCAAATCCAGCATCGTCACTGACTGGCGGCTGAGAGGATGCACGAGAAACGCGAATTTCATGTTCCGGGCCCTGATGAGGAAACACTGCGGACTGAGCCGCATGCGATACCAAAAATGTTAACAAAAAAACTGTCGCTATCATGACCTGAGAAAACATCAGGATCAACCATGTATCATTTTTCTATCGTTCGATTGCAGAAATGTGTTTTTGACTGGATGTGACATAAAAAAGGCGTGGATTGCGGATTACCGCCGCGGAACCTGGAATTGAAATGCTTCCAGAGCGGCGCGGCAACAATTGGTCGTTCAGCGTTCGAGACGATCGAAAATACCCCGCGCTGCCCTTGAATGAATCAAGCCAACATTGCTGGCCGTCTGGTTTTATCGAAGCTCTGCAAATTGTGCAGTGACACAGGGAACCGTCAAAATTAATAATGTTCTTTCGGCGCGCTCACGGCACGAAAATATTTATGTTGAAATTGGCACACCGTCTGCGATGCTCAAAGCTCGTGTTCGACAGTGTCCCTCGGATGCAGACAAACCTGAGTCCAAATAACTTTAGGGTCAACTACAGACGACCCGCCTTGCACTCTCATGGGATTTGTTCAAGACCAGACAGTGTCGAAGAAATATGATCAGCGTGCAGCGCTGGCTTATCAGTGTCCGGGTTGTGCCACAACATCTACTACGGATCTCACAGATCCAGAATAAATCGCACAACGACATTCTTGAGCCTTCGCAGCACGCTTTTCTTTTGCGGCAGTTTTTTGCTCTATCCCGCGATTCGTCTTTGGGTGAATTGAAATCGTTTGCTGTGCAATCTTTTCAAGCAGGGCGCGTCAATGCCGATCCAGCAGCGGCTCCGCGCTTGGACAATATCGGCGGCGTAAGCGACGTAGAGTATTACCGCCTGCATGCGTCTTCGTTTTGCCCTGCAGTTTCAATAACATGGTGATCGTGATGGCGGAATGACAGTTGTCGTCGACCAGGAGAAAACGCTTAGCTGTGGTGTTCACGGACTCGTTTAGGTTTGCCGTCGATGGCGGTGCAGTCGAGGAGGCAACCTCAACTTCACGGGCCTGCCGAAGAAAAAATTGCCTTTTGCGATCTGGAATGCGATTTGACCAGTTTTCTGCTTGCAGACGCAC
>JAYVNW010000876.1:0-5925 GCA_043758225.1 Candidatus Kuenenia sp.
AACTGACTCCTGACCAGCACGAGAAGCTCGGCCCCCAACGCCAGCGACAAAAATCGGGGTTTGCAGGCTTACCGGAAGGACACGTTACTTCGGAACTCCGGCATCTATTCTACGAACGGGGTACAATGAAAGATCCCGGCGAGCGGCTGGGCGTCAGCCCTCCGAGTGCAATTTCCCGACTTAGAGTGATTGTGTTTCCATTGAATCGGGGTGCAGGTTCGTACCGTCGAATGCTTTGTCCGGCGCGGACGAACGGAAACAGACTCGAACGGAAACAGACTCGAACGGAGCACACTCGGAGGGCTGACGCCCAGTCGCTCGATGAGGATGATCCGCTATTCGAACTGCGATGAGAAGGTGCGGAAAACGTCAACAGTAGTCAGCTCATTTCGCTGCGAGGACTGCTTCGCGCTTGTAAGACCAGAATCCTCAGCAATTGTCATTTGACCGCGTCCAGAGCCGGAATTCGGCCTTCGTATTCGTCAGTCCGGGCCTGTTCCTGAATTTCAAGGAACCCCTCACGGAGTTTTCCAATCACATCAGCGGCCGCACGCCATCCTTCTGAAGACTGCGTGGACACCTTTTCCAGAGCAAAGGCGACCAGTCGCATTACAAATGAAGGCAAATCTCCCTGCCGGAGATCAAGACCATCAGCGATCATAAGCAAAGACTGCATCGCCTTCAAACGGACCGGTGGTAATTCACTGATCCGGTTTTTCGCCAGCAAGCTGCACCCTTCATTTAGGCTGCTAAAGGCCTTGTCGTAGATCATCACTAGCATGTCGACACGAGTCCACGAATAGGATTGTGACGTTTTATATTTCTTGAGATACTGATTCATCGTTGATTCCAACTCAGGCAACATGCCGCAAATCGCAGAGGTCTGATAACATCAATGTCTTTAGAAAAATCGATCGAACGACGCTTGCATTTATACTTTCGAAGAGATCATGTTGGCAGCTCAGTTCAAACTGGAAATCACCCCAACTTTGGCAGATTCGCCAACTGACCGCCCAGATAGTTACTGGTGGATTGTAGTTGACTAATCGACGATTCAAGTGTTTGAAATTGAGCCTGCAAGTTTGCCGTCTGTCGATCGAAGGCAGTTTTCTGTCGAGTGATAGACTTTCGCAACGTCGCTAGTTGAGTGTCATAGTTTTCATGAACAGAACTGAGCAGCCCGGATTCGGTATTCAGCATTTCCCCCAGCGCTTTATCCAGCGCTGAAGCCAGCCCTCGGCGAACCGTCACTGTCCCCTCGACTCCTGAGACAATTTGATTGGGACTCAGCGTAACGCGAAGCTGCAGATCTGCCGTATTTTTGTTTTCCGAATCACCAGTGAGTAACTGACCCCTTCCAATAGCGGTCTCGGATATGCCATTGACCTTAAACACGCCTACAACGTCCCGTCCTCTATTCGTCTGACCGGTCGTCAGTCCAAGATCTGACATCGCCGAACCGGACAGGATGGCAATATCAGAGTTTGTGCCGTATGTTTGAGACGTCAATTGCAACGCGCCGCCGGACAGTGATGCCTGAATTTTTCGGCCCGGAAGATCAGTGGACGCATTGATGATCGATTCCAGATGATTCACAAGTTCCTGACTTGTATAAGTACCCTCGCGGAGCTTGACAGTGGCGGTCTTTCCGTCAAGCGTCAATTCCAATGTCTGATTCGCAGCTGTAATGATGGTCGATGCTGCCAGAGGCGTGCTACTGGTGACTGACGCTCGTTCTGCAGCCTGACTCACATCTACCTGATAGCCAGATTTTGATGCATTGGTCTTCGTGCTCCCCAGGACGAACGAGATTCCGGAATTTGTAGAATCGGCCCCCAGTGAGAACAGTTTCTTAACGTCGTCTGCCGTCACTCCCGGGATTCCGCCATTGAGAGCGTCATGCAACTTGCTCTTGTTGAGTGCCAGTCGTCCCTTCGCATCGAACGAGAGTCCGACAGTTGAAAGCCGATTTGCTAATGGGTTGGCTCCCTGTACGACCTCTTGAATCGTTGAACGTAACGTCTGCTGAATTCTGGCCGTGCTCTGATTTCCAAGGAAGACACCGCCTTCGTTTGTCGCGGCATCGTAGGTTGAGTTATCGTCAATGTATCCCAGGACACCGTTAAACGATTCCACGAAACTCTCGACAGCCTTGTCTGCGGCAGCGTTGTCCTTTGCTACAGTCAGAGTCAACAGGTCGCCGACTTTTGCCTGCAAGAGGTCAAACGTCACACCGCCAACAATTCCGCTGAATCGATTTGTGGCGCTGCTGACACTAATGGCCCCTGGACCGGTTCCCAATGTCACTCGCGCGTCTTCTCCGGCTTGAACGGGATTCAAAAAATCAATCGTAGGCTTCACTGCAGTGCCAGAATCTGTGGCCAGATTGTTTGTAACTGAAACCTGATTGCTCGCCCCCGGCTGGCTGCTGGTCAAGAGGAGGCGGAACGGAGTCGCTCCGCCAGTCGAGTCTTCGACAATCGTAGCGCTGATCCCAGCTCCGGAGGCGTTGATCGCAGCCGTCAGCCCCGAGAGTGTGTCATTGTTGCTGTCGATCTTAATAGTCTTGAGATCTCCGGACCCCACACGAATCTGGATTGTTCCCTGCGTAATTTGCCCATCCGCGTCGGCAAATCCCTGCGACGCAACCTGATGTGCGTGTGCCGTGGAATTTACTGTCAGGCTGTAATTTCCTGGCACTGCAGCAGATCCGGCCGTTGCACTAATAGCATCGGCGTTGTTACTCGTCACGGCAAGCTGTGTCAGAGGATTGGCTAGATTTCTGGCAAGCACTCCCGCATCAGCTCGCAGGCTCAACAATCGTGACTCCACGGTCTGGAACGCCGTTTGATGCGCCTGCAGTTTGGTCTGACGCGCCGAAAGCCTATCCAACTGCTGCTGCTGAATCGATTGCAAACTACGAACAATGTTTGCCGTGTCCAGACCGGACACCACACCGCTGATGTTAATTGGCATTTTTAAGACCCCGATGTTCCAACTGCCGATGACTGCCAATTTAAAACGATAATGCGATGTAGACCATACCATCGCCGAATCGAGAAACGGTCCAGCTCGAATCTGGGATTCCAGATCCGAACGGACCGTTTCAAAATTCAAAGAAGATCGAGCCGTCTTTTATCGCAATAGTGACAGAACCAACTGTGGAATCTGGTTGGCGTTGCTCAGCATTGAAGTACCAGCCTGAACCAGTACCTGACCTTTTGTGAAATTTGCAATTTCCGATGCAAAGTCCGTGTCGCGAATTACGGATTCTGCGTTTGTTGTGTTTTCCAGTGTCGTTCGCAGATTGTTTGCAGTTGATTCCAGAGTGTTCGCCTGGAATGCACCCAACGAACCGCGAAGATTCGTAACGTCATTGATCGCCGCATCAATGACCGCCAAAGAGTCCTGAGCTTTGCTGGCGGAAGTCACGTTGATCTCGTCCAGACTGTTGAACTGATTGTTGCTGACACCAACACCCAGACCATTCGGATTGACCTTATTGATGGCAATCTTCGCTGTCTGATTCCGGTTGGCGCCAATCTGAAAGACGAGTGAATTGTCGGTGGCTGTCACATTACCTTGAGCGCCAGCCGCGACGGTCTTGAATGCATTGGCACCCGTGTCAGCAGCGAACTGGATCGCAATCCCTTTGGCACTTCCTGAAGTTGCCGTGAGCATGTTTCCGCTTCCCGTATAACTTGTCCCATCGATTGTTCCGATCACATCGACTCCGGTGTCAGTGACCAATGCTGTTCCAAAGCCGCTGCTGGTCGCACCTGCGGCAACGTTTGAAACAACCGTGAGGCTGGCATCGGAACCGAAGTCCTTCGTGTAGAGACGAGTTTTACCTGAATCCACGTCGGCAACGACCCCGGTCTGGGCTGAAAATTCGTTGATTCGATTCACAACCTGCGTCTGGCTCATGCCGTTCGTCAAAGAAATCGAAACATTGTTCACGGTCAGCGTTTCAGCAGCAGTCAACGCGGCCGTCTGAGCGGTGCCGGCAGCTGCCTTGGCTCGCTCACCTTCAGTCGTAATCGCGACGGCATAAGTGCCGGCTGACGTATCCGAAGTTCCTTTGAGAAATTTCACATCAGCATCGGATGCTGTACCGCTGATGCCTGCAGAACCGTCCAGTAACTTTTTGGTTCCAAACTGTGTATTGTTTGCAATGCGGTTGATTGTATCGAGAGCATTTGAGATTTCTGCCTGGTTGGCAGCCAACGCGTCACTGTCGTTCACACCACTGTTCGCACTGTCGATGGCCAGGCTACGAACCTTTACCAACAATGAGTTGATTTCGCCCAAAGCACCTTCGCCAGTCTGGACAACTGAAGCGGCTTTGTCAGTGTTTTGAATCGCTTGCTTCAACCCTGCGATCTGAGCACGCTGTTTTTCTGAAATTACGAGGGCCGCAGGGCCGTCTGCACCGCGATTGATCTTGAGACCTGAAGACAGTTTTTCAACTGAACTTCGAACGTTCATAGATGCTTTGTTCAGATTGTTCTGAGCATTCAGAGACGCGGTATTGTTTGCAATTGACAACCCCATGATAAATTCCTTCGTCGTAAAATTCGTGAACTTGATGCCGCGTCGTGGCGGTCACGGTCCACACCAAGGATGTAAGAAATCAGCTGTGCTTTCAGCAAGAAGAGTCACATACTGCCGGTCCGAAACTGAACCGATTGACCGAAGCAACACAGACTTCCAACGTGTCACTTCAAGACAGAAAGCTTCTCTAAACATCCTTGTTCAGAATTGATGCAGCTGTTTGTTCAGCTGCTGCGCGAGTCAGGTAATCACCTCCCTGTAATTTCAATTTTGCAGCTGCAACTACTTCAGCCCGAATTTTGTCGATCCCATCAAGCTGACGTGACAACTGATCCAGCTCACTGCTGTTTGCAACCCCCTCGGCGTCGTTCTCACCCGATGTGCCTGCTGCATTTCCACGCTGCGATTTCGCCCCTGAAGCACTCGCTGTTCGCGTACTTCCGCCAGTTGGAATATCGATCCGATGAATTTGCATAAAATTGTCGCCTTGTGAGAAACCTGAGTCAGGCAGGGTTATCGAAGCGTCCAGAAAAGACTTGCCAGAAATTTTTAACTCAACACTTTACTATCGTCAGACGATGAGAATGTAGGGACTGTAACGATTGCATGATTTCCGGACTCCAGACAAGAAAGCAGTGATGTGTCTGAATTGCTGAAAAAGCTGCATTCTTCCTTGTTTTCGCACCATTATTCGATGGTCGCGATGATGGTCGGTATGGCACTTCTCGGTGCTGCTGGTGCCATGGCATTGCAGTCTGGAAAACAACGCAATAGTGAAGGGGATCCCTCAACACAGGGCAACACACGCCATATCGAGGGTAAATCACGCGAAGTAATTCCAGATGCTCCAGATTCAATTGCATCCGATGCCGACGCAAACGACGTAAGCGGTAAACCTGGCTTAGACGAAAATGCCAACAACGAAGATCCCTTCAGCGAAAAAAGCCTTGGGTTCGCCGAAACTGAACTGATGGCATCATCGCTCGCGAATATTGAACCGGCCGCACTGAACTCCGATTCAACAGATTCGGATGAGTTGTCCTCAACGACTGATTCCTCAGTTGAAGGAAACTCTCTTAATCCGACAGACTCAATGGCGGACTCTGTTTCTCATCTTACGGAGCAAACCTCGGCGGCAGCGGGAGGTGCATCATCAACCTCTGCGGCCATCGGACACGAAAGCAGGATCACGCAGCAGGCCGTCAACCTAATGGCAAATGCGGACGAACAGCTCGCAAGCGGAAGTTACGTGCAGGCCATGCGGGCCTATCAGGACATTCGCCTCCAGTCGCAGGGTGCGCCGGGCACATCAATTCTTATTCGTCTTGCTCTCTGTGCTGAAGCCGCTGGACGGCGAGCCGCTGCACTCGA
>JAYVNW010000877.1:0-3728 GCA_043758225.1 Candidatus Kuenenia sp.
GATTGAATCCATCACTGCGGGTGGCATCTACGTGGCCTTCGATGCCGCAACCGAAGGCGTGGTGGCAATGATTCAAACCAAGGATGATGCTACGGCTGAAAACTTTCGCTTGAAGATTCTGGAACTCACTCAGTTGAACGAAGCGACAAACGGCAAAGCGGAACCTTATCGTGACGTAAAGATCTACAAGACCGACAAGAACTCAGGGGCCGCCGTCGTCGGCAACTGGATCGTCATCACGAACAAAGGGGAACTCGGCAAGAGCATCCTTGATCGCTTGCTGGATGAAAGTAGCCTGGCACCAGACGCAGAACTCTCAGGCACGTTGTCAGCCAATGCTCAGTTCAAAACAACCTATGCGAACCGTTCCGCAGATTCGAAGGCATGGGCTTACGGAAACATCCAGGCCGTGCGAAATGCTGGCGGCGCGAAGAAATTATTCGAAGGCAAAGCCGAAAATCCGCTCGTCGAACTGCTTGTCGGAGGCATTCAAAGTGTGCTCCAGCACGCACCCTTCGTGACTGCGGATTTGAAATTTGCAAACTCAGGTGTTTCACTGCAGCTTGCGACACATTGTCAGGACGGCTGGATCCCGGAAGAACGTCAATACTTTTTTGGGACAAACAACGAAGGTTCAGCACCCGTTTTGCCAGAAGTGCCTGATACTCTGATGACGCTGGCGACCTACCGGGATGTTTCGCAGATGTGGTTACGCGCAGGTGATTTGTTCGACGAACAGATGAACGACAAGCTGGCCGAAGCGGAAAGCGGACTTTCGACCATCTTTGCCGGACGTGATTTCGGTGAAGAAGTGCTTGGGGCAATCCAACCACAGATTGGTCTTGTTGTCGCTCGTCAGAGTTTTAAAAATGTCACGCCAGTACCGGCCCTGAAACTGCCAGCCTTTGCTTTAGTTTTCAAGCTTCGCGATGCCGAAAACATGCGTCCCGAATTGCGACGAACTTTTCAAAGTGTGATCGGATTCTTCAACATTGTGGGTGCCATGCAGGGACGGCCGCAACTGGAACTGGACATGGAGAAAAGCGGCAACGTTGATCTGGTCACGTCCCGGTATGTTCCGGAGAAGAAAGACAAAGATTCAACGACCGCCGACATGATCTTCAACTTCTCGCCGTCTGCAGCGTTCTCCGGTGACCAGTTTATTTTATCGAGTACAACGACTCTCGCGAAACAGCTTTCTGCCGCTCCGGAGTCGATTGCATCTACCAGCGGGATCAACACCGCAGTCGATTTGCACTCAGCGGCCATCCGCGAGGCGTTGAATGACAATCGCGAACAGCTGATTTCCCAGAACATGCTGTCGGAAGGTCACTCTCGGGAAGAAGCGGAAGCGGCAATCGATCTGCTTCTGGAAGCAATTCGCTGCATCAAAGGAGCGGACTTTACACTAGTCCGCGAAGATGCTTTGCTGACTTTGAAGCTAAATGTGACAGTGAACGAGAACCCGTAGAGATCAGCCGACGGCTAATCTGTCGCTGATCGATCGCAGATGATTCCATGTAAACAGCCCGGAATCATGTGTATCAGACCAGCGAATCCTTAGTGCGTAATTTCCACACAAAGAAACTTCAAGGAGCCCCAGATCTACAGGAACGGACTCCGGGTCCAGCAACTGTTTTCCACTAAATTCGTCCACGCACACAGCGCAGCGGCAATTCTGGCGTACCGTTCGAAAGGGAACCTTGGAAATATCACTGTCTGTCCAGATTAGCTCCAATTCACGCTGTTCTTTGTGGACACGGATATTCTGAGGCGACTGCATTTGTACCTGACCTTGATGGAACTGCCGTAATGATCGATCAACTTTGGCGATCTGATTTTCGTGAACTGCCACCGACTACCAGGATTGTAGCGAACGATTGTGACAGCGAACAGGAATCGTGCTGACACGCTAATGGCTTGGAAACAAACCCCCCCGGCCTTGTTGAGAGGCCGGGCTTGAGTGTGATGCCCCCGTGTGGGCTGAATTACCTTCGGTAACGTGAGGCTTGAGGCACGCGGTGGAACGATTGAATCAGGATTCAGATCCACTGCGACGAATCTGGATCTTCTTCGGCAGGACTTCGGACCGTTTTGGAATCGTTACTGTCAAGACACCGTTCTTCAGTTCAGCATCGACGTGGCTAACGTCAGCGTTTTGCGCCAGTCGAATACTTCGTGAAAACTCTTTTGACGGACGTTCATTCACGATCAGTTTCGCAGACTCTGGCAACTCGCTGGCGTGTCGCGCCCCACGGATGCTCAGGACGCTGTCTTCGACAGACACCGTCATCTGCTCCAGTTCCACGCCGGGCAAATCACATGCAACGCGATAGTGGTCCTCCAGTTCGAGAAGAGTCACAGGCGGACTTGAAGACGACTTGGTTTCGGACGATAAGACCGCACGGACAAACTGATTCAGACCGCGATCAAGTTCCTCAAAAACGTTCCTGGGTCGACATTGTTCTTTAGCACAGCTCATGGTTCACTCCTGATTTGAGATAAGCAAAAATTCGTTGAAGTCGTTGGAGAACATTCACATCATGAATTTGCGTTGCGGATACTGATCTTCTGCGGGCTTGCTTCGGGCGATCGGAACAACACAATTCTCAAAACGCCATCTCGCAATTCAGCATCGATTCTGCTTTGGTCAATACCTTCGCCCACACGCAACTCGCGCCGGAATTTGCTCAGTGTGCGATCATCGAACAGCACCTTCGCGTCTTCTGGCAAGCTTGTTTTTCGTTCACCTGAAATTACCAGCGAACCGTCGGTGAGTGTCACATCGATGTCGTCAAGAAGAACACCCGGTAGATCGAGTTGCACGGTCCAGCGATCGGAAAATTCAAGCACTTCGATCGCTGGCTGTGAATAAACATCGGGTTCTGCGGCTCGAGTGAACTGACGCCCCTGGCGGGATGTCGAACAAGCATTAGGCGCGGCAAAGAAGCTCGAGTTCCAGTGCATGGCAAAGTACCTTTCGGAAAAATCTCCGCCTGCAAGAGTCGTCACCTGACGATCTTTTCGTGACTTGCAGTGCTGGCGTCGATCTTTGCAAGCACCGTGCCAAATGGGATTCTGAACTGCCGACCTCCGCTGTAACCTGTTTTAAAATATGAAGTTACAGAAAATTTCCCGTGCGTGATTGACGCGAAGAAACACAGTGACACTTTACTGCGAAGGTCATTATGGCACCTTGCACTAGTTCCGAAATGACGCCACATTGGCATTTTGCGTTTCATTTGGCAGTCTTTCGTGAGCAACATTTCCATTGGCGACCTTAGTATCAGATCCCAACGGGAAAATTCCCGATAACCAAGGCTGCGCGCGGGTGTCGCTCATTCCTGATCAAGGTCCAGATCAAGCAAGTCCGGATGCATGGCGCTCGGATCAAGTTCTTCGACGATGGCGTATTTTCCATCCCACCAGCGATAAAAATCGACTTTGCGACAACGGTCACTGCAGAAAGGGCGAAATGACTTCGCTCCTTCAACCTCAGGTTCCAATGCTTTTTTACAGACCGGACAAGTCATCGGCTTAATCAACGGGAATACCTTTTAGAAATACAGACCCTTGCGAAGTTGTGCCAGGGGATAAAATGAATCACGCCATCGCACGCCTCCCTGACGCAAGGTAATGATAGCCGATCTCCAATAAGCGAACGCCATCACAAAGGCACCCACCGGAAACATTGGTGCAAACAGAAGTCCGCCCGGAATGCGAGAGGC
>JAYVNW010000878.1:0-2967 GCA_043758225.1 Candidatus Kuenenia sp.
TTCTCAAAACGAAATCGTCATCAATACGCTTCGGCAAAGAATAGACAAACTCAAAATCGATGCGCCTGAAGATTTGCAACAGGTCGGATTGTTAGAGGAAGTTATCGAGCGTCTAAAGCCAGATGAACAAAATCTTCCTGAATTTATCGTGTTGGAGATTGAACCCAAGCGATTAAAAAAACTTGAAACGCTGGCTCCCAACCGTCGTGAACTGGCCAAGCTCGCTCTGCTGAATCACATGGATGATTTTGAAAACCTGCACTGGAAAACGGTCGCCGCTCGGCTGCAGGAGATTCCGGCAGAACAATTGAAGCGTTCACCACCTGCGACACAGGCCACACCTCCGAAGTTCATTGCCGAACGCATTCTGGCTGCTGTCGATGTTCGTTTGAACAAAGCAACTCGACTGATTCGTACGGGCGAAACTTTTGTTGCAGAAGATGCGAAGCCGGATATGGCAGTTCTAATGAGTTCTTTGCTTGGCGATTCTCTGAACAACACGCTTCAGGAGTTGCTGAATGAAACTGGCGGTGCGTCCGCGAAATCATTGACTGCTACGAACGCAAATGACGCGATGCTGCCAGCTGCCGCAATTCAAATTGCAGAAAAAAACGGCCATTCGACCGTAGTTATTTCATCATTCGAATTCGACCTCGCGCACGGCGCTGCGTCGGTGACGCGACAGCTCTTTCGAAATTCAATGCCAGGTGGTTGGAAATTGGTGAGTTCGGTCGCTGGTTCTTCGACAACCAATGATGTGACTGAGGAACAGGTTCAGAAAATTGAAGATGATCCTCAAATCACGCAAATCAGTGGATTTTTGTCTCAGCTGAGCCCCGATGCAAACTCGCTGAAAACCGCATTGCAGATGGGGGCTGTTGTGCAATCCGCATCATCCAAAGCCGATTCGGCGTTTCAGTCGTCAATTCAGGATTTGATCACCGCGCGAGCTATCAGTGGTGAAACACCGCCGACAGTCGTTCTCAGATCACCAATGCCCTAAATCATGTCGAGTTTATGATGTCGGCGCGCCGGTGGCTTGGCACACGCAGCACAAATTCCGTGAACTTCAAGCCGATGGCCACTCATGCGAAATCCATGATCAGACGCAACACGTTCCAGTACAGCTGAGATTTCGTCATTGCGGAATTCTACAAGCTGCTGACACTTCTCGCAGATAAAATGATCATGCTGCGGATAGCCATAATCGTGTTCGTAAACTTCCCGATCATTCGCTCGGGCGACTTTGCGAATCAACCCGGCTTCTTCCAGTGAACTCAGCGTGCGATAAATGGTCGCTCGACTTACTCGACCGCCGTCACGCCGAGGCTGTGTTAACCTTGCGACAATCTGGTCGGAATCAAAGTGTTCATGATCCGCAAAAATTGCGCGTACGATTGTTTCGCGTTCCTGAGTCAATCGTTTGCCGCGCGTGCCAAGAAATTCGCGGAACTTCTCCACAGGAGACACCGCGACTTCAGGACGAGCAATTTCGTTGAACGCCAGATCACTCACAATTACCTCGACGCAACAACTGTAAAGAACAATTGGCTCAATGTTTCAGTTGGAACAAGAACCTGTTCATGCAGTTAGAAATGGGTACACTCGTTCCGTGAACTTCGACCTCGGTGATGACCTGTCGTAGTTTGGACACCGCCGCCTCGAATGTCACGGCGGATATGCCGGAGGCCTGTGAAACTCTCAGGATTTGAGAGAATTATTACTCGGAGTCCGCTTCTTCAAGTCGTTCCAGCATTCGATCAAGCGCCTTTTCCAGAATTGCGTCGGAATCGTAGTCGCCATTTTCGAGGGCACGACGAATTACGGCAAGCTTTTCGTCCTTTAATGCCTGAAACTCCGCTGCAGTCAGTCCACTATGCTGCGTTTCGTTTGAGGTGGGCGGCGGGAACTGTTGCACGCCTGATCCGGAAACCTGGGGATCGGATAACGTTTCGTTGGGGGAATTCGTTGTTTTCTGAGCTGTAGTATTCATAGCGAACAACATAGTACGAGCCGCATGAGGTTCAGTCCAGTGGCGAGTCCAATTCTTTCTGCACGCCGAACCAATCGGCGATATCGAACGGTATCTCGAGTCGATCTGGCTTCTTTTCCAGTGCTGCATTGATGCGAGTTGTGAGTTTTTCGTTTTCGCGGTTGACGCGCCGACGGACGATTTTTTCGAACAGGTCACCGAATTCCTGAACAGGTTTACCTTTCAATCGGCTGATCCGACGCAGACTGTAATCCGTCAGCCGTGCCTGTGCTTCTGTCACCTTTGGAAGAAAGCGCAGCCGCGTGCCACGGTCAGTCTGGACGACTTGACTCTTCGCATCCAGGACCAAATGCAGATCGACATCCGCGACGGCCTCAGCACTGACACTCCACAACATCAATCCGTGGCTCCACTGTTGCTGCTGTCCAGTCGCGCGGATTCTGGCTGATACGTTGACTTCGTAGCGTTTGGCACCGGGCTTAGGATCGGGGAGTTGAGCTGCGTGTAACAGGAATCGTTCTTTCGGATCAACCAGCTTTCCAGTGACTCGCATCCAGTTGCCGTGATTCACGTACTTCCAGCGTCGATTTGTCTTGATCTGGCCATCATCAAATCGCAGATTCAGCCCGGACTGGATCTTGGTTTTGTCGCCCCAGCCATCGTCATCGTCGAATTCCAGGGGAATCAGCAGCAGGGCAATTCCACGAATGAAATTGATGGCATCAGGCGGCAATTCGCGTCGAGCGGTTTCGGGCGAAATTGCATCCGACTTTTCAACGGCGTCGAATGGCGGGATGATCAGCTGCTGCGGCTGCAATTCTTGCGCAATGACTGGTATTCTGCTGGCGGTGAGTAAAATAAACATGAAGATTATCATTTTACACAGCATGGAAGACTCCTTTCGATCGTGTGGTTTCCATCGCTACTTCGAATACGGCCCGCTACCGATGATTGGCCGATCCGCAAATCCGACG
>JAYVNW010000879.1:0-2034 GCA_043758225.1 Candidatus Kuenenia sp.
TGGCAGCGTGTTTCCGGATAAGTTCACGGAAGCCTCAATGCGTGCGGCGGTCGATGCAGCGCGGCGGCGACTGGGCGTTGATGTGATCGACTGTTTGCAATTGCATTGCATTCCGATGGCCGCTCTTCGCGAAGGTGCGGTTTTCGACTGGCTGCGATCGCTGAAGGCTGCTGGTAAGATTCGAGAATTCGGTGCCTCTGTTGAATCGGTCGAAGAGGGATTGCTGTGTCTAAAGCAACAGGGCCTCGCTTCGCTGCAAGTTATCTTTAACCTGTTCCGACAGAAGCTGGTGACAGATTTGTTTCCGCAAGCTCAGGCGGCGGGCGTAAGCATCATCGTGCGACTACCGCTGGCGAGCGGATTGCTCTCCGGCAAGTTCAATCGGCAAACGACATTCACGGAAGGCGACCATCGCAACTACCACCGTGACGGCCAGTGCTTCAACGTCGGCGAGACTTCTGCAGGACTGCCGTTTGAAACCGGTGTCGAGCTTGCCAATGAAATTCGCGAGATGCTGCCGGAGAATATGACAATGGCTCAGGCATCGCTACGCTGGATTCTCGATCACGATGCCGTGACAACTGTGATTCCCGGTGCGTCATCGCCCGAACAAGTTGCCAGCAACGTAGTGGTCAGTGACTTGCCAAGACTGAGCGACGAATTGCACCAACGTCTGTCAAAGTTTTATCAATCCAAAGTTGCTCAGCACATTCGCGGGCCATATTGATTGGCGATCAGGAACCGACTGAAATATCTCGTTTGACCAAGTATGCCGCCGCGAGTGTGGTTGGAATGGCAATGGCACCAACCAGGACAATTCCTGGACACAGATACGAAACGGCAAGAAAGCCTATTTGCCAAAGTCCTGGATAGCCTGGGTGGGAACCGATCAACAGACCATTGTACCCCTCGGCTGCTTGACGCCACATCGTAAAGAAAGACAAGAACCGTGGCACTCCAAAGTCGGCCAACTCGGGAACGAGGATTAACATCAATGCGCCGACCGCCAGGACAGTTGCATACGTTGAATGCCGCACAGTGCACGCCATGAAAACGGCAATGCTGTAACACATCAGATGCAACAGCATCGGATAAACGGCAGCAAATCCGGGGCTTGATGTTCGGACAACTCCAGACCATGTCAGCAGCATGCAAGGGAAATCAAACAGACCGACCAGAGCAATGGCTCCACCGACGAACTTGAACCAGAACCAACTTCCTGGCGCGATCGGTCGTGACCTCCAGAACGAGTAGAGATCCGGCTGAAGCTCCGAAACGAACGTTCCCACTCCGATGAGTAAAGCCAGAACACAGCCGATGATTGGATACATACTGTCGAACGAATCAGGGGAATAGCCACCGCTCATCATAACAATGGCAGGGACCACACACAGACCAACAACACAAACCGGTAGCGACTGCCGAATCTGCAACCAAAAAAGTGCCCGCCACTGCGATGACCGTGGCTTGCCAAGCGAAACTGATTCCGTCACTTTGGCTTTCGCTCGTTTGAAGAAATCACCGCTGAGCCAGCGTTCCTCACGGCCGTATCGAAAAACCATCACCTGCATCAGGCACGTTGTCAGTAGCAGCTGCCAAACGACTGCCGCGACCACAAACGCCTGTAGAGAGTTTCGAATGAAGTCAACGATGCCAACCGAAACTAATGGACTGGAGATCAGGCAAAAAAGACGCGGCACTGAAAAGTTCCGCAGATGATTCCCATTGTCAGGCATCCCGCAAATCCCGACGAAACACATTGCAACGGTCACGAGCAAGCCAACCAATCCCGCGCGGAATTCGGTTCGTTGATTCACGGCAACCGCCACAATCCATGCGTAGAGATTGAGACACCCGGTCATACCCGCCAAGGAAAGGGCACACAATGCCGACGATTCGCGCCACGTTGAATCCAGTTGCAGGTAAGCACTTGTTCGGACGGATTGTGGTCCGACCTGACCTACCAAACATACGACAATCCAGCAAATGGCAGTCACACAGATGAGTGGAATCAGCAAGACGAACGCTCCAACG
>JAYVNW010000880.1:0-1990 GCA_043758225.1 Candidatus Kuenenia sp.
CCTGCGCGGCAAATGCTTCGTTGATTTCAAGTGTGTCGATGTCAGTTATGTTTCGTTGCGTCCGGTGCAGCAAAGTTCGGATTGCGATAATGGGGCCAAGACCCATGCGGGCGGGATCGCAGCCGACGACAACTCCGTCGATCCATTCGGCGAGAATGGGCCAGCCGTTGGCTTCCGCAAATTCCAGATCTGCCAGCAACAGTATTGCCGCGCCATCGTTGATGCCGGAGGCGTTTCCGGCAGTGACGGTGCCATTGACTCCGGCTGCCTGAAATGCGGGTTGCAATTGTGTGAGTTCAGCTCGCGTCACGAGTGGCCGTGGATGCTGATCGGCGGTTAACTTCCCGACTGCAACGATTTCATCTGTAAAGTCTCCTCGAGCTTGAGCGGCTGCGTACAAGTGCTGACTGCGTTCGGCAAACGCGTCCTGCTGATCGCGGGAGATTTCAAACTCACTCGCCAGTTTTTCAGCTTGTTCCCCCATGTGCCGATAGTCGAAACTGTCTACAAGTCCGTCTGTTTGAATGGAATCGACGTTGGCTTCGAAATCCGGTTGCAGCCCTTTCGCCGGCCGCGCGATCAACAGCGGGGATTGCGACATGGATTCCGTTCCACCTGCCAGTACTGCGTTTGCTTCGCCAGCGCGGATCGCAGTGACGGCCATGAGTGCGGATTGCATTCCGGAACCGCACATCATGTTCACGGTCGTTGCCGGCGTTTCAATGGGTAGCCGCAATTTGACGGCTACCTGACGGGCCACGTTCATCCCCTGACCGGCGCTGAGCACGTTGCCGAGAATGACCTGATCGATCAGAGTTCGGTCGATGGCTTCCAGTGCGGCGTCGCCTGCGATAACCGCGAGGTCGACCGGCGAGAACTCCGCCAACGCACCTCGAAATCGACCAAACGATGTTCGCTTGGCACTGACAATCACAATGCGCTTCATTGCCACAAGGGGTTTCATTGAGTGTGCTCCGTGCGAATTGGCATTTGTCTGATTGTCTTGACGATGGGTGTGAATTCCATGTGATTGATAACGTCTCGCTGAACGTCGATCCCCCGCGCGACTTCGATCAGTTCCAGTCCTTCCGACTGCAGGCGAAACACGGCTCGTTCGGTGACGAAGATCACGTCGCGATTCGCAGCGCGAGCCACCGAACCACTGAACGAAATCTGTTCGACCTGCTGTACAAATTTTGCGATGCGGCCTTCATGAACAATCCGCAGTCTGCCGTTTTCGAAGGCGACTTCCAGACCGTCGGTCGTGAGAGTTCCGCAGAACACGAGTCGTCGAGCATTCTGCGAAATATTTACGAAGCCACCAACACCGGCAAACCGCGTTCCGAAGCGAGACACGTTGACATTGCCGTGTTGATCCACCTGAGCCGCACCGAGGGCTGCGAAGTCGAGTCCACCTCCGTCGTAGAAATCAAACTGCGATGGTTGATCGATGATTGCTTGTGGATAAGTTGAAGCTCCAAAGCTGAGCCCGCCGGCCGGGATGCCGCCAATCGGGCCGCTTTCCACTGTGAGCGTGACATCAGACAGGATTCTTCGTTCTGCTGCGACGAGTGCAATACCTTCCGGCAGTCCGATGCCAAGATTTGCGATGGCTCCCGGTTGCAGTTCGTCACACGCACGCAGCGCGATGATGCGCCGCGCGTCGAAAGATGTTTGCAGATCTAGAACGCGGGAATCATTCAATCCGAATGCCGAATCGTCTTTCCCGCAACTCGCCGTACAGAATTTTGAATCATAGGGTTCGCCGAATGTCTGCCAATGCTCATGCTCTTCTGCCACAACGATGTGCGTGACCAGCCTGCCGGGGACTCGCACGTGTTGTGGCGGGATCGGTGTCTCAAGAATCCGTTTGACTTGCGCGATGACGATTCCCTGACAATTGTGAGCGGCCTGAGCGATGGGCAGTACATCTCCGATGACAGCTTCTTCGTCCATCACGAGATTGCCAAATGGGTCTGCCGCTGTTGCC
>JAYVNW010000881.1:0-10557 GCA_043758225.1 Candidatus Kuenenia sp.
TGGCTTCGAAAATCCACCGACAGAACCATATATCCCTGGTCAATCAGGGCTGTACAGTAACGTTTTGCCATCCAGTGGTTGCCGCGAAGTTCGGGTAGAAAAAGTACCAGTCCTTTTGCGTCGTGCAGGTGCCCATTGATAAGGCTACCCTTCAGGTTAACACCGTCGGCAGTGACAATCGAAATATTCTCTGCAGTATCAACAGGATTCTCAGTCACTACATTAAATGGCGGGACGTTCTCGAAGATGTCACAAATCCTTGGTGTCACGTATCGCCGAAATGCCAGGTCGCAGCCTACGACTGCAGCAATCCCAAGCAGTGACATCCAGATGATCCACATGACTATAGAACTCCCGGATTCAGCGATACTCGCGAGGACAAATTCAGGCTGGTTCCATCCTGAGTCAGAAGTTTCCAGCGATTGATCATGCCTTAAATTCAGACACAATTAAAGCGACGTTTTGGCCACCAAAACCAAAACTATTCGACAGCGCGGCTTTGATTTTTTTTTCCCGAGGCTGATTTGGAATATAGTCGAGATCGCATTCAGGATCGGGGGTTTCGTAATTGATCGTCGGAGGCAGAACTCCGTCACGGATGGCCAGCAGGCATGTCATTGCTTCAACAGCCCCCGCTGCAGCGATCAAATGCCCCATCATACTCTTGATACTTGAAATCGGAGTGTTTCGAGCGTGGTCACCCAGTCCGCCTTTGATCGCCATAGTTTCTACATGGTCGTTGACTTTGGTACTGGTTCCGTGAGCGTTCACATAACCAATCTCGTTGGCATTGATCTCCGCATCTCGCAACGCCATCTTGATACAACTGATGGCTCCACGGCCTTCCGGATGAATGTCGGTAATGCGAAAGGCGTCGGCGGTTGAGCCGTATCCTCGGATTTCACCGTAGATTTTAGCGCCACGAGACCGCGCGTGTTCCAGTTCTTCGAGAATCAGCATGCCGGCACCTTCGCCCAGAACGAAGCCGTCGCGAGTAAGGTCGAACGGACGTGAAGCTGTGGTCGGTGAGTCATTGCGTTCTGATAAAGCTGTCAGCAGGTTAAATCCAGTGACTCCAAACGGATGAATCATGCTGTGAGCGCCGCCAGACAGCATCAGTTCAGCATCTCCGCGACGAATGATCTCTGTCGCCTCACCAATTGCCTGGCTTGACGCTGCACAAGCAGTCAGACAGTTAAGATTTGGCCCTTGAGCATTAAACAGACTCGAAAGGTGTGCTGCTGGCATGTTCGGTTCGAGTTCAAGTTCAAACCGTGGATTCATCTGTTCAATAAAATCACGTGTGAATCGCTGCAAATCCGGCTCGCCGTTATTGTTGGAATTAGCAATTAGAGTCATGAATTGCATGAAATCCTGTTGCCCCTCGCCAGCACCCAAATAGACACCGAATCGAGCTGGATTGAAAGCACGATCGTCGTGGATACCAGAATCATCGACAGCCTGCTTTGCTGCTCCGATCGCGAATCGGATATTGCGCCCCGCATCAGCGAATCGTTGTACATTGTCGACGTAAGTTTCGAAGTGGTAATCTCGCACTTCTGCAGCAAATTTGGTCGGGAAGTGAGTTGCGTCGAAATGCGTGATCGCCCCGACGCCGTTGCGACAGGCTTTTTGCGCCTGCCAAGTCGATTCGACGTCGTTTCCAAGCGGTGTCACACATCCCATCCCGGTTACAACTACACGACGTTTCATCATTTCAGTGAACCCCACAACAATTATATAGACAGCATCAGCAAACGTGATCGAAACGCAAATGGTGCAGGGCGTTATTCGCCGGCACCCGCTTCACCGACTGTTAAAATATCCAACAGATTCATTCGAAATACAAAGTTCTTCTGGTCTATACGACTCAATTGCGGATCATCAGAATTCAGGTGGACAAATACAATTTCGGCATCAGCGACCAGTCTTTCACCGACCGTTGCTTTGACAGTCACGCTGCCACCTTCAACACGAGCGTCCTGCAGTTCAGCTGAATAGATCAACTGATCACCCGGACACGCCCAGCTGTGAAACGTCACTTTGGGAACTTTTGCCAGAATGACATTGTATTCGAACTTGAAATGTTCGCCCAGTAGAATGCCACCCGTCTGGGCCATTCCTTCGATCATCAGCGAGCCTGGCATGACCGGAAAGCCTGGAAAATGGTCGTGAAGATGCTCTTCCGCCAAAGACACATTCTTGACGGACTTCGCCCGTTTTCCGGATTCAAATTCAATAAAACGATCAATCCAGTACCAGCGCATAGTCCACGGTCTCAGTATTTTAGAATCGGCGATTTATCGCAGCCCTGCAAAAAGGCCAGCCGATCAGACTTATGATCTTTACTAACAGAATTCCGTGTTCGCAATGTTGATTGCCACCGAGCAGCCAGCCGAATGCAGTTCTCCCTGCCGATCGTGCTTAATTTGTAGACAGCCCAATAGCTCGCTCGGATAACACAATGATCCAAAATCGAAAGTGATGAACCGTGCTTCACGCGTCACCAGGGTAATTGCTGTTCCTAAGCCAAAACCGAGGCAATTAAAATTCACAACCGCGGCGGTGGCTTAGGTGCAACATGCAGTCGCAGATTTTCGTGCGATGCAATCAGACAGCTTTTTCAGCAACGTTCTCTTACTTCAATCGGGCGGCAACAAATTTGCAAATCATGTCGACGGTAAAGAGATCCGACAGTTTTGACACCAGTGGATTGGCAGCGAATGCGTCAATATTTGCGTGAGGCATTTTTGTACGCAACTGAGCGATACCTTCTACTGTGACCTTCCCATCGGCAACGAACCCGGAGTCAGCTGTGGCGAGATTTTCCGGGAAGAGTTCGCCGCGAGGAATCTTGATGTCGAAGTTTTTCTCAAGACGAAACACAATGTCCAGGAAGTCAATGGATTCCGCACCAAGATCACCGATGAGTGTTGCAGTCGGCGTGATTTCGTCGTCATCAACCCCCAATGCGTCAACCAGTGTCTCACGTACTTTTTCCAGAATTTCATTAGCAGATGGCATTAACAACTTCTCCCGGTCGCCGCCACTTTCAATTTGGCAGAGACTTCGATCGCCAGAAAACCCAGTTGTGTGCTTTAGTCTGGCGACCGATTCCAAAGCACAAAGACGGCAATCCCCAAAACCCAGTTCTCAGGCACTGCTTAAAGCGAATTCTCCGAAACTCAAACAACGAACTCTATCCCAGCTTCCGTTGCAGCGTTACAGAGATTCAATTGTTACGAGATCAATCGAACTGTTCCAGACGTCATACGGTTGAAATCCCGACACAAAGGAAAAGAACCCCGATTTACCATGACTCTTCTTAAAGAAGCGCCAACGACCGCAATCGACGAGCCGCCATGTTTTCCACTTGTGAGAAAGAATCATCCAGCAAGCGGCAATCTTGCAAACTTCGTCTGTAGATGCAGCGCAATTCGCATGAGCGGCCTGCAATTTTAAGAGGCATTTTAAATGCCTCCAAGCGTCAATCCGCCGTCAACTTTCAGGATTTGCCCAGTGACGTACGATGATTCGTCTGCAGCAAAAAACAGGACCGCATTTGAAATATCATCAGGTCTCCCAAGTCGACGTACGGGAATCTTCTTCTTGATTTCGTCGCCTGCGGCATTCACAACCGCAACCGTCATGTCTGTTTCAATAAAGCCGGGCGCGACTGCGTTGGCAGTCACACCACGTCGAGCCAATTCAGTGGCGACACAACGTGTGAATCCTTCGACACCGCCTTTGCTTGCGGCATAGTTCGCCTGACCTGGATTCGACACATCAGCAGCAACACTGGACATGTTGATGATTCGACCATAGCGTTGAGACATCATCTGTCGTGTTGCGGCCTGACAAAAGTTGAAGACGCTGGTCAAATTTGTATCAATCACATCCTGCCACTGTTGTGCATCCATCGTCGCCAGTAACCCGTCCCGAATGATGCCGGCATTGTTCACAAGGATCTCCAGCTTCCCCCACTTTTCGATGACGTCAGCAACGACCTTCTCTGCAGCTGGCTTGGATCGAACATCAGCTTGAATCGCCCAGGTTTCGTG
The DNA here is from genome assembly GCA_043758225.1 of Candidatus Kuenenia sp. GTDB lineage: Bacteria > Planctomycetota > Planctomycetia > Planctomycetales > Planctomycetaceae > SXXK01. Next base: position 4,062 of record JAYVNW010000881.1, read on the forward strand.
ACCTTCTGCCGCCAAAGTGTTGACAACCTCCTCTGCCGAAGCAGAATTCGAGTTGTACACAAAAGCAACTTTGGCTCCATTGCGTGCCAGCGTTTCAACAATCGCACGACCAATACCTCGGCTACCGCCGGTCACGAGAGCAATTCTGCCGTGAACTGTCATTTTTAATACCCCTAAATTAAGATGATGCAGAAGAACAAAAAAGAGCAGAATCGAAACAGGATTCTTCCGCTCAACAATACGATCAGTCCCTGATCTGTATTTTTTAAACTGCCGGCCGATTCAAACTGACCCCCCCAAATAATCGATGCTATTCGAAGCTACGCATCTGTTGAAAAAGTTCCTTCATGGACGCAATCAGCCTTGCATCGTTGTCTGCAAGTTTCGGATTCCGTGAAGCCAGGTTCTCTTTCGAAAGTGTCAACTTGGCGCTTACTGCTGACTGACCGCCAACTGTGCCCGATGCGACAAACTCCGCTGTGCCGTTGTCTGCAGATTTCATCGTGGCCGTTACTTCGAGCGTTTGACCTGGTTTCAGAAAGTTGTTGAACTTAACAGCCCGAGCCTGCTTCAAAAGAATCGCGCTGTATTGAAAATCGTCTGTGACCCGTGAAAGCCAGGCACATGACTGTACCAGGCATTCCACCATCATCACGCCTGGCAAAACTGAGAACCCTGGAAAATGATCCTGTAAATATTCTTCTGCGAGTGAGACATGCTTGATGGTCGAAATGCTTTGACCAGGCACCAGCGACGTGATGCGATCCACGAGACAGAACTTCATATCGATACCTGCAGACTCATTAAAAATATTTGGATCAGATAATAGAAGGTGTTAAAAAGAAACGTCGCTCGACTGCTCCGCAGCTTAGGTGCGTAGACTTTTCATCAAGGTCCATCCGTCACCCGATAACGATTCATCAAAATCAATTTGCCTATTTCCGACCGCCGCGTACAGTTGCGGTCTACCGACGGAACCACAATCTTTGGATTGCCGCAACGGGCGCAGTCTATGAAATCGGCGATGATCAACAAAAGGTGAGCGACGACCTTAGAATATTTTGGGCAAAAATCACAAAAATGAACATGAGTCAGACTGGTTGCTGTCCAGTCGAGGAATTCGATAAAGTTTCTCCAAATGTTCCGCTCATTCGTTGATTATCCAAAAATCCCAAACTACGCTCCCTACGTGGTCGAAATCGTGAACGACAATTTCTAAAATTGCGAGTCGATCCTATTTTCTTGAAAATGGGAGTTTGAGGGTATCGAATTTTCCGATTAAAGCTTGAAATATTTTCCCATTCGGCACTTTCTGCTGGTTCAGATTAAATAAGAATGATACTTTGGGTCGTTAAAGTAAGGTAGGTTTAGTTTACAATCTACGTCGTAATAGCTTGGTTGTTCCAGATGTTTCGGATCCACTGTCTGACGGGGTGTCGGACTTCACTGTGGTTTTGGTTGATCTAAGGTTCCTTGGGAGGAGTTACAGAGTATGCGTTTTATCTTGTCTTTGGCAGCCATCGTTGCCATGACAGCGTCTGCGGACGCTGGTCATTGTCGTCACCGAGTCAGCCGATGCTGCTCCGCACCATGTGCTTCAAGCTGCAGTCCGTGCGGTGCCAGCGCATGCAGTGCAAGCTCATGTGGCGGTAGTTCATGCGACAGTGGCAGCAATGCCGGCGGTTGCAACTCAGGAGCAGGCGGTGGTTCACCAGCCTGCGGAACTTGGGAAACAGTTTCTCGAACTGTAATGGTTCCACAAACTGTAACAGAAACACGAACAGTAACTGTCAACGTTCCAGTTCAGGAACAACGACAGGGCACTCGCACAGTCTGCAAGACTGTCCTCGAGCCAAGGGAACAGAGCTACACTGTCATGGTTCCTTCACAGGAACAACGCGAAGGCACTCGCACTGTTTGCCGTACCGTTGTTGAGCCACGTGAAGAATCATACACTGTCAACGTTCCAGTTCAGGAGCAACGCGAAGCAACTCGCACTGTTTGCAAGACTGTATTGGACAGCGTTGAGCAGTCGTACATAGTTCAGATTCCTTACACAGAACAGCGCGAAGCAACTCGCACCGTCTGCAAGACGGTTGTTGAGCCAAAAGAAGAATCATACACAGTCATGGTTCCTTCTCAGGTACAGCGCGAAGCAACTCGCACTGTCTGCAAGACTGTGTTGGACAGCGTTGAGCAGTCTTACACAGTTCAGGTTCCTTACACAGAACAGCGTGAAGCAACTCGCACCATTTGCAAGACTGTTGTTGAGCCTCGTGAACAGTCTTACACGGTCAGCGTTCCTTCCACAGAACAACGCACAGGGACACGCACTGTTTGCAAGCAGGTTCCAGTAACAAAGACGCGAACTGTCTGCGAAGATCAGGGTCACTGGCAAGAAGTTGAAGTTGAGAACGGATGTAACGGCTCTGTTGACGCAGGGAGCGGCAGCTGTGGTTCGTCGTGTGGCAGCTGTGGCCAAGCTGCGAGCTGCTGCGGTGCAGTTGCTTCCAGCTGTGGTGGTTGCGGTGTTGCTTCAGCATGTGGTGCAGTGGCTTCAGGGTGTGCTCCACAGACTCGTAAGGTTTGGGTGGCTAATCAGGTTCAGCGAGTTGTCGAATACACTGCTTACGAATCACAGCGGTCTGAAGAAACTTACAACTACAACGTAACTGTTTGCCATCCAGAAACACGTACACGTACGGTTAATGTTTCTCGTCAGGTTTCAGAGCAGGTTCCTTACACTTACACAGTAAACCTGTGCAAGCAGGAAACCCGCACTCGCACTGTACAGGTTCCTCGCCAGGTATCTGAGCAAGTGCCCTACACTTACACTGTGACTGTCTGCCATCCAGAAACACGTACACGTACGGTTAATGTTTCTCGTCAGGTTTCGGAGCAGGTTCCTTACACTTACACAGTAAACCTGTGCAAGCAGGAAACCCGCACTCGCACGGTACAAGTTCCCCGCCAAGTTTCCGAGCAGGTGCCTTACACATACACTGTGTGTGTGAACAAGCCTGAAACACGTACACGTACTGTGAACGTTTCGCGTCAGGTTGCTGAGCAAGTCCCTTACACATACACCGTATGTGTAAGCAAGCCAGAATCCCGCACTCGCACGATCCAGGTTGCGCGTCAGGTAGCAGAGCAGGTTCCATACACCTACACTGTTTGTGTCAACAAACCGGAAACACGCGAAGTTCAGGTTCCAGTGTGCAAGATGGTTGAACAGGTTGTAACATCACAGGTTTACCATGCAGCAGCTCCAGCTTGTAGCTGTAACTAGTTAAGTCCAGCTGAACCAGCGTCCTTCGCTGATCCGACTTGAAAACAGAGACACCTCGGGAAGCCATTCCTGAGGTGTTTTTTTTGCTTGGAGACGGATGCTTCAGCTCAGAAAGCAGCGCCAATTCAGCCATATTTCAATTTCAGCGGAAGACGGCTGCCGCCACTTTTGAGACTGCTACGCCTGAACGCCTCTGCCCATCAAACCCATCAATGTCTCTTCCTGTTCTGCCACATCGCGAATTGGCATCGGAAAGCGAGATTCGATCTTCTTTCGGAGCGAACTAAAGGACTGAACGAGTCCGCCAGAAATCGCCAGCTGTTTCCATGTTGGATTCGGGCTCATGCGACGAGAACATGTGAGATAGCTTTCGGCCATAAATTCGAAAGCGGCGTTGAACAAGTTTCCAGCGGTCAGATTTTCCGTCGTGATGCCGGCGATTTGTCCGTCATTGCCCATCGCACTTGCGAAAAAACTCAGATCGCAGACAAGTCCGGCATCAGTGGCTGAATCAGTGGCCCGCTGAATCAATTCCCATGAGTTTTCGATCTTCAGCCCAGCCATGCGTGGCAATTCTGTCAGCAGTGCCTCAAGCACTGTTAATGAGCGTCCCGCTGGAATATGTGTGATCGTATTCATGAATTGACCTTCAAACCAAGGACGTGTCTGACAATCTCCCGGACGAAACTCAGCCGTAATCTGGCTAACCTGTGAGCCTGTCGAAGCGTTGATCGACAATTCGTACGGTTGTAGATTGATCCCTCGCAATGCCGCTTGTTGATCACCAATCACGGGATAACACGTCAAAGTTTTGCCGTGGCGTTCCACGCTGCCGATCGGTTCATGTTCCGTCGTAATTTGTGGCCAGTACAACCAGTCAATTCCAAGAGCGGCAAAAGCTTTGTGGTGCCAGTCGCCGGTCCGTAGGTTCAGCATGCCGATGGTATGTGTCCGCTCCATCCGAGGCACAGCATGACACAGGCGAGCGATGATATAATCGCCAACAGTAATCGGCGTTGTTTCAGGAGGCAGTTGCCTATGCTGAGCCAGCCAATACAACAAGCTTGTCGCAGACCCCGGCTTCAATTCTTTTCCAAGTTCTTCGAAGACGGTATCCGGCCAGCAGTTCCGAAGTCGTTCCAACGTCGTCCTACCGCCGGCCTCAGCAATCGTCGTCCGCTGATCCCGCCATGAGAGATAGTTGGTCACCGCCCGCAGCTTGCGGTCAACGAGCATAATTCCACCCATTTGGCCGCAACTCAACAGGATAGTGGCATCCGGAGCCTGCATGCTGAGCAGATCAATCACACTCAACGCCCGCGTGTAGATTTCCTCCGGATCGACTTCGTGAAATCCTTGTGGCAGTCCGGCGATCGGATCTGGAAACGGTTCTTTGATGATATGCGAAACCTGAGAAGTCTCCAGATCCAGCACCGCACCTTTGATGGATGAAGAACCGATATCCAGACCAAGACAACGCATCGAACAACCTTCTACTTGAGAAATTCAGGCACGGCACAGCCAACAACTTCAGAGCATTCTCGCAGTTTTATACGGACATCTTCGGGCAGAGCAATACCGTTGTGTACAGCATCTTTTGCCGTCTGAAATTCTCGCTCACCCGGAAGCAGAACAGATGCGATACCTTCTGCCGTTGGCGCAGCGTGGATTTCGTCGATCAGCGACTTCATTCGCGTATTATAGACAGTTCGATCAGTCATTGCATCCACATCCATAACCATGAACGACGCATTGTGCAGTGACGGTTTCGACGGCGCATCAAAGATCCAGCTTCCAACCTGCCAGGTCATTGCCCCCCCCGGAATCAAAGCGGAAAGCACTTCGCACCATAACCCCAAACCATAGCCTTTATGCCCCGCCATCGGCGCCAATGCCGCACCGTGTGGGTAAAGCGAACCATCCGTCGTTGGCAATCCATCCGGACCGATAAGCCAAGTCGCAGGAATTGACTCACCCCGTTGCCACGCTGCATAGACTTTGCCACCGGCAACTGCCGCTGTGGCGATATCCAGCAGAATTGGATCGCCAGCGGTTGGAATCGCGTAGGCGAGCGGATTACTCCCGAGGACCGCAGTCTTCGAGCCAGGAGCCGCAACGCTCGGCATATCATTGCCTGTCACCATGGCCAGGCAACCGGACTTTGCAGCCTGCAATGCATAGCATCCCGCCGCACCGATGTGGCCTGTGTTTCGCAACGCAACAAAAGCAACACCGTAGGTTTTAGCCTTTTCGATTGCGGTTCGCATGGCAAACGTCGAGCCAACTTGTCCCAGGCCAGCGTTGCCATCAATCACGGCCCACGCTGGTCCGTGACGTTCAACGCGAGGAACAGCAGACGGTGGATAGCCGCCTCCCTGCAACTTCTTCAAATAGCCAACCAGCAACTTGCTACCGTGGGTGAAGATGCCCAACACATCAGTCGAAACCAATGCATCGGCTGTGACGCGACAATCCGCAGGCGAAAGCCCTGTTGTTTGCAGGCAAGAATCAACAAACCCACTGAGATCACCAATAGAAATTCGATTCAAGGAATCCGTCCTGACAAGGTCGAGGATTTTTTAATTCACCACGTTCACCAAAGGTTCGCCATTGATGGCCATAAGAGCGAGCCTTGCAGCCGTCTCACGCAGTTTTTTAACCGCAGGCACGCTGGTAGAAGCAATGTGCGAAGCGACAATCACATTATCCATTTTCAGAAGCGGATGATCGGCTGCGATTGGCTCAGGATTGAAAACATCCAGTGCCGCAGCGGCAACATGTCCGGTTTGTAGTGCTGCTGTGAGGGCATTCTGATCGATCAAATCTCCGCGAGCCAGATTGATGATACTGACGCCCGGACGAGTTTTCGCCAGTCACTCCGAATTCAGCATACCGCGAGTCGTTGCCGTGGATGGACAATGCAAAGTAATGAAGTCTGTTTGAGACAGCAAGTCGCTCAGCTCAACCGGCGTTCCACCTGCTGCTTCGATGTCGGCAATCCTGGCAATTGGATCATGAACCAGAATGCGACAACGAAAAGGTCTCAAACGCGACACAACTTCTCGTCCAATACGCCCGAATCCAACGACACCAATGGTCAGATCCCTAAGTGCCTTCATTTGATCGAGAGACGTCGCGAGCGCCCATTTACCTGCCTTCAGGGAGCTGCTGTTTGTCACAACTTGTCGCGTCGTCGCGAGAATAAAA
>JAYVNW010000882.1:0-4059 GCA_043758225.1 Candidatus Kuenenia sp.
AAACGACTGCACACGCGTTATCACACGAATCAGGTGTTTCTGGACCAGACAGAATCCCACGAAGTGTTGGAATTGTATCTGTCCTCCATGACGCATTGCCTGGATCCACACTCCACATACATGTCTCCTCAGACGCTGGAGGATTTTCGTATCGACATGGAGTTAAAACTCGACGGCATCGGCGCACGGCTGAAATATGATGACGGCTACACGATTGTCGAAGAAGTCATCGAAGGCGGTGCGGCGTTTACGGATGGCCGTCTGAAAAAGGGTGACAAGATTATCGGCGTCTCATTTGATGCGTCCGACAATTTCGTCGATGTCATTGAGATGAAGCTCACGAAGGTCGTGGACATGATTCGCGGTAAAAAAGGGACAAAAGTTAAGCTAAAGGTTTTGGTGCCGAAAGAAGAAAACGAAGAAGAATCCGCTGGCATCGAACGCCGAACGCGAATTTACGAAATGACTCGAACAGAAGTGAAGATCACAGAAGACGAAGTAAAAGGCAAGATTCTGGAATCGTCGGAGTGGGTTGACGGTCGCAAGGCCAAGGTTGGCGTTTTGCGGATTCCGGCGTTCTACCGCGATTTTCGTGGCGCTTCGCTTGGTGGTAACTTTAAGAGTACTGCTCGAGACGTAAAGGTTGTGCTGGACGAATTCAATAAGCAGGATGTTCAGGTTCTGATCGTTGACCTTCGTTGGAATGGCGGCGGTGCATTACAGGAAGCGATCGAAGTTTCCGGCCTGTTCATTCCGAAAGGTGCTGTCGTTCAGGTCAAAGAACCTGATACCGGCGTGCAGGCGTTTGATGATGAAGATCCAGACATGTACTGGCGTCGTCCAATGGTCGTTGTTTGCAACCGTTTTTCAGCCTCAGCCTCAGAGATCTTTGCCGGGGCGATTAAAGATTATCGTCGAGGTATTGTTGTCGGTGATCGTACAACCCACGGCAAAGGCACAGTGCAGAACGTGGTTGATGTCGTCAATCGCTCGTCACTGTTTTCGTCAAAAGATCTTGGTGCGTTGAAACTCACAATCAGCAAGTTCTATCGCGTTAATGGCGACAGCACTCAGACGAAAGGCGTTACCTCCGACGTGGTTCTTCCTTCATTGTTGAACGTGCGGGAAATCGGCGAAGACTCTCTGGACAACGCTCTGGAGTTTGACCGTATTACCCGTGCTCAGTATTCGCCATTTTCGGCTCAGGTGACAGATGCGATTGTCTCGCAACTCCAGAAGGAAAGCGAAACGCGACTGACCACCGACAAAGACTTCACACAGATCAATCGTTTGATTACGAAGTACCTGGAACGCAAGAACGACAAAACGATCTCGCTGAATGAAAGCGTACTGCGAGCCGAAGAAGATGAACTGAAACAGGAACAAAAAGAGGAAGAAGAGGCTGTCAAACAAGCCAACGGTGGCGAGAAGAAAGATATCTTCCCGGAAGACTTCTATAACAAAGAACTGGTCAACATCAGCGTTGACTATCTGGAACTGTTGCGAAGTCTGCAGACGGCACGGTCTCAAAAATAACTGCTGAGTCAGCCGAAGTCTTTTACAAATGAAGCCCGACATCTAATTTTGAGATGTCGGTTTTTTTTTGTTTGAGGTCGTGTTTTGGTGTTCATTATTTTGTCTTGATTGCCGCTGCCAGAGAACTCCACTACGATCTGCACATGGCAGCCATTGTAGTGAGCGAGTTATGTCGCACGTACCGGGTCTTTCGAAAACGCGAAGGTCTATGGGCGTCCGTGCGCGGATTGTTTCATCGGGAATATGAAGTTGTCAGTGCGGTGCGAAACGTCAGTTTCAGGATCGAAGAAGGCGAAATGGTCGCGTTCCTCGGTCCAAACGGGGCTGGCAAGACGACGACGCTGAAGCTGCTCTCCGGGTTGGTCGTACCGACATCCGGAACGGCGACCGTTCTGGGGCATGTCCCGTGGAAACGTGAAGACGCCTATCGTCGTCGTTTTTCGCTCGTGACGGGACAAAAAGAACAGCTCTGGTGGGACCTGCCTGCTCAGGAATCCTTCCGACTGCACAAAGAGATTTACCGTATTCCCGCCGCCGACTATCAGCGGCGACTGGACGAACTGACCGACTTGCTGGAAGTGCGCCGCTTGATGTCGCAACCCGTGCGTGAATTGTCGCTAGGCGAACGCATGAGAATGGAACTCATCGCCGCCCTGCTGCATAGTCCAGATGTATTGTTCCTTGACGAACCGACAATTGGTCTGGATGTCGTCAGTCAGCGGCGAGTCCAGGAGTTTTTACGCCAATACCAGCGTGAACAGCGAATCACGGTAATTCTGACCAGTCACTATATGAAGGATGTCGAAGCGTTGTGTGATCGCGCGATTGTCATCAACAAGGGTGTCGTGATCCATGATGGTCCATTGGCGGCGATCGTTGATCGTTTCAGCCGACATAAGATTATTGAACTGCAATTTTCAGACAACATTGTGCCAGTAGGGCTGGAGCGGTACGGGACTATCCTGGAATCGCGGCCTCCTAAAGTGCGGATTCAAATTGAAAAGCAGCATGTGTCTGAATGTCTGTCGAGTATCCTGAGTCAGCATTCGATCGACGACATCAGTGTCTCCGAACGTCCGCTGGAGGACGTCATCGCCGAATTGTTCTCGTCTGACGATGCGGCGAGGGCTCAAGAGTGACACCCACAACTGCACATGCCCAATCGGTTACGTTATCGGGTGAGATCCGCGCCAAGTTGCGCCTGAAGTGGCTGATTCTGCGAACTGCGATTGAGGAACGACTGACGTATCGTGCGGACTTTGCATTTTCGACGCTCGTACGATTTCTGCCCATTGTGACACAGATTTTTCTGTGGAGTGCGATTTTTCAAAACGCCACGGGCCGAAAGATTCAGGGTTACAACTATGGCGAAATGGTTTCGTATTATCTGCTGGTGATGCTGACGCGGGCGTTTTCAAGTATGCCGGGGCTGTCCACAGGAATTGCCGGATCGATTGCTGATGGATCCGTTCGAAAATATTTGATTCAACCCGTTGATATGCTGGATCATCTGTTCTGGCATCGAGTCGCGCATAAGCTGGTTTATTATGCAATTGCGACAGGTCCGTTTGCGTTGGTGTTCTGGTTGTGTCGAGAACACTTGCCGAACTGGCCGGGATGGCCTGTTATGCTTGGGTTTACCTGTTCGCTGTTGATGTCGTTTGCGGTTGGATTTCTTATTGAATCGCTGATCGGCCTGGTAGCGTTCTGGTTCCTGGAAGTTAGCTCACTGATCTTCATATACATGATGCTCAGCTATTTTCTATCCGGACACATGATTCCGCTCGAGTTACTCTCGAAGTGGATCCCTTTTGTCGATTACCTGCCGTTTCGTTATCTGGCATATACGCCAACGGCGATTTTACTTGGCAAGATTCCGGTGGAGCATTTGCCCGCAGAATTGCTAATACAGGCGGGCTGGATTGCGGGTTTATTTCTCGTGAACCGCTATGCATTTCAGCGGGGCGTCCTGCGATACAGTGCGTTTGGTGGGTAGCCAGAGAAATCAGCTCACGCGGCAGATGAATACTTTCAGGTACTCAGTTTCCAGACAAGTCACGCGGACGGGATGATCCGCAGGCTGTCCACGGTTTTCAAGAATCTGAATGTCGCGGCCTGTCTGGCGAGCGACTTCAGCCAGCATTTCCTGAAATTCATCCCGACTCAAAAGTCCCGAACAACTGCACGTTACAAGAATTCCGCCGGGTTTGAGAACCTGAAGCCCCAACTGATTCAGTCGTACGTAGCCGGTTATGGCTCGATCCAGTCCACCGCGAGTCCTTGCCATGCGAGGCGGATCAAGAATGACGGCATCGAACAATCGACCCTCAGCTGCGATGGCTTCCAATGCCGGGCGAACGTCGTCGCGCTGCCACTGGCATCGATCGGCAACGCCGTTCAGTTCTGCGTTCGCCTTCGCCATTACCAATGCGGATTCAGATGAATCGATGCCCAGTACCGACGCTGCAGCGCCAAGCTTTAGCGCTGTAATTCCGAAACCGCCAGAGAAACAAAAGGCGTCCA
>JAYVNW010000883.1:0-1648 GCA_043758225.1 Candidatus Kuenenia sp.
GACGCCACACTCCTGGCTCTCAATTCCTTTCTGGCAGCTCAATTTGCGAATGGCGGTTTTCCACAGGGATGGAAAGAGCCCGTTTCCGTGCAGCAGGTAAAACCATCAGCGTATCCGAGCTATGACTGGCGGACTGAAAATCGAATTAAAGAATACTGGGACTATTACACACTCAATGATGGCCTGTCGGATGACAAAGGAAAACCAGTCACAGCTGCAACTCATCTGAAAGGTCAAATATTGGTGATCTCCAGTCAACTTTTCAGCCGCAATCTGGAACGTTTGAGCGAATACATGTCGGCAGTGCAGGCGGAGAAATAATCGATGAGCATTGGTTCGGACGCCAACGATTCGGCGACCGCCGGTTTACCACCTCAGCAGATCGTGCTGCTTGGTGCCAGTAATCTTGTCCTCGGCTGGCCAGCATTAATAGGGTCTCTGCGACAATTGACAGCAGCGCCGTTGAATCTCAACGTCGCCATCGGGATGGGGCGATCATATATCAAAACCAGTGCGGTCTGGTTTCGTCAGTTGCCATCCATTAATGCTTCAGGTTTGTGGGATCATCTGCCGTGCGATATGCCACAGGCTCCGCGAGTGCTGATCACAGATATTGGAAATGATCTCGTCTATCTGTTCGAACCGAGTGATATCGCAGCGTCGCTAAGACAGAGTATTGAACGCATTCTTGCATGGCGGTCTGATGCGAGGATTGTCATGACCGGCCTGCCACTGGATTCTGTCGCACGCATTGGCCGGGTGCGATACAAGGTTGCACGTACTATTCTGTTTCCGGGCTGCTTCCTGCCGCATTCAACGATTCTTTCGCAGTCGCTTGCGCTGGAAAAGCTGGTCCAGAATTTGGCTGCCGAGTACCGAGTCACGTTCGTGCAGCCCGAGTCACATTGGTACGGAGTGGACCCGATTCATGTTTTGCCAAAATACCGCGAGACAGCGTTTCTTAAATACTTCGGACCGTTTGATCTCGCAACTGCGGCTTCTGTCAATGACAAGGCCGCCGTTAAAAAAAACATCCCACTGCCGACTGCGGCGGAACGCACTTTGTTCTGGCTCAACAAAACAGTGAAGCAGCCAGTGTTTCATTCGCCGGATTGTGTGGTTTCGGCGTGGTGAGTTCGACAGCTGGAACTGCCAGTTTCATTTTGTCTGACATTCGTTTTTTTTGCGGTGTCTGGTCTGGATTTGCATTGGAGTCCATGTTACCACTTGGTTTCGCCGAGAGTTGGAATACGGCATTGTGACTCGTTGACCGACAATTCATTCGACTTTCAGGAAAAAAACGTATGCTGCAATTCAGCGGGCAACGAGACAACAACGGTCGTTTTTGCGATGGAATTTCTCGACGCAACATGCTGAACATCGGCACGCTGGCGGCGATTGGAACGGCAGGTGGATGGACGTTGCCATCGATTCTGCGAGCCGATCAGTCGGCGGGAAAAACGGAGTCGCCAAAATCTGTAATCATGATTTATCTGGTGGGCGGGCCGCCGCATCAGGACATGTTTGATCTGAAGCCGGAAGCTCCACGCGAAATCGCCGGACCATGGAAGCCCATCGCGACAAATGTTCCGGGAATGGAAATCTGCGAAGCGTTTCCGCGACTGGCAGCGATGGGCGATAAGTTGAC
>JAYVNW010000884.1:0-8555 GCA_043758225.1 Candidatus Kuenenia sp.
GGCCAAACTTCGAGGCGAACCGCTGGGAGAAGCCGTGGACCTTCAGGCATTGTCTCAGTTGATGTCCGGAATGCCTCCACAGGATCGAAACGACAGTCGGGTTCAACAACTTCAACAGATGATCGAACAAGCTCGGCAGTTGAGTGAGAAATGAATAGTACGACAGGCTTAAGTATGTTTCGTGGAAATAGAAAATTCGCCCCATGTCGGCTTGCCCGACATGAGCGTGAGTTTTGTAGTTAGAAAACGAACCCATAAAGACCGGCTCCCCTCGCCGGCTTGCCCGGCAGGGAGCGAAGTTTTGAAGTGAATAGTTCAGATTGCGATTCAGGCCTGGAAGGCCGACACATCCTCTGCCGGGGCCGTGAGGCCCCGGTGAATAGCGTGTGGAACCAAAGGCCTGAAAGGCCGACACAAGTTGGAAAGCTTCACCTGTTATTGTTATGTCGGCCCTCCGGGCCTTTGGGTGTCATTAGTCGAAATTCCGGGGCCTCACGGCCCCGGCAAAAGTTGTGTCGGCCCATCCAGGCCTTAAATCGCAGCCAAAAACCACAGGGTAAACGAGTAACGCAAATGCACACACAACAATCTCCAACCCGCAGATTTATCTTGTCCCTCAGACTTCTCATCGTACTGGCACTCGTTGGCATGACGAGTCACTCCAGTCCCGCGCAGGATGTGGTCGAAGAAACGCCCGTCCAGGCCACCGACGCCACCGCGCCGGTGACGGGCGATGAAGCAAAACCTGACGAGCCCGCTGAACCCGTCCGGCCAGTCGAAGCCACTGAACCCAGTGCGCGAGCAGGTGCTACAATCAGTCGTTCCACGAACGACGACGGAGCGAGGACGATTATTATTAAGGGCCCGGCTGAGGTTCCTGAGCCGGCGTTATTCTATTCGGCGATCACAAGAGCGACCGCAAACGTGGGCGTGCATCGCACTGAGCAAACGATTGAAGTCACGATCAAGATTGTCCAGGGTAAAGCAAAGACGCTGAGCCTTGGACTCAACGGCCAGGGTCACGTGATCAACGTCACGGGCGAAAAGCTCAAGTCATGGGCTGTTCGTCAGACAGGCACGGAGCGATTTCTGGATCTCACGGTGGCGGACGACACTGCGGAGTTGACGGTGCAAGTGAGCCTTCGTTCTGATGAGTACGACCTCAGGAATCCGGTTGCGTTGGAACTCGCGCATCTTACACCGGCCGGTTCTGTGGGCTTCGATTCGGTGGTGAACCTTCAGTACGCTCCCGGAGTCGAAGGCAGGGTGACGACGGTGACAGGGTTTGTCCCGCTGAATATGACTGATGGATTGCTGCATTTCCAATCCGCAACGGGCGGTCAGATTCAGTTGACGCTCAACCGAGCTGGCGCGTCACCAGATCGGGTGGAGGTTTCGGACGCCACCTTAAATGGCGAAATCCATGCAAACGGCAATTCGATTCTGTTTCAGTTTCGTGCCACCGTTCATGTGACTGAACCGAATGCGGAAATCACGATTCTCTCCGGAAACGCGGCAGTCGCTGAAGTTCCGGCGGATGCGAACTACCGCCTGCGTGTGGCCATGCAGGACGCGTGGACCGTTTACAAGTTGAAGTTCCCCACGGCAGGTTCGTTTCCGGTGTCGTTGAATTTTGTTGCTGCTCTGGCAGTGTCCGGTGCCAATGAACGAAGCATGGACTTCACGATTGCCGCCAGTTCCGTTGTGCCACTCGCGATGAGCGGACTCGGGCCGGATCTCGAATTCCATCGCGACCAGGAATCCGTGGTGCCTCTGCGAGACAACGACAACTGGTTGGGATTTCTGCCCGCCACAGGCCGAGCCAAACTGCATTGGAAGGCGGCACTTACGACCGGCGAAGGAAAACTATTCTTTTCCACCACCGGGCGCATTGATGCGACAGTTGGTGCAGGGTTGCTGCGTCAGGATCATCAAATCGACTACCAGGTTCTGCAGGGAGAACTGAAGTCGTTCCAGATTCTGCTCCAGGGACCGGGGGATATCCTCGACGTTCAGGGCACTAACATCGTCGGCTGGAGCGTCGTCAACCAAGGCGATCATCGTCTGTTGGAAGCAACGCTCAGCCAGCCAATTACCGGCACCAGTCAGGTGAAGATTCGCAGCCAAACGCCTCTCGACGCATTTCCGGTTCGAGTCGAAGGATTGCGATTGTCTCCCGTGGGAGCGATCCGGCATTCTGGTCACCTTCGACTCACCAATTCGGGATCGGTGCGTCTGGAACCAACTGCGCTCAGCGGTCTGACTCAGCTGGCTCCGGAACAATTTCCCGGCGATGCGATCACGGCGCTCCAGACGTTCGTGTACCGTTTTCCTGCCGCTGATCACGCATTCACCGTGGTTGCCGATCGCATCGAACCAGAAGTCAATATTTCGGAACTGGTCGTTTATCAGCTTGCGGAAATGGATCGCGTCATCGAAGCCGATATCGAACTTGACGTGCGCGACGCACCGATTCGCGAGTGGAATTTCGGCATTCCCTCCGACTATTCCGTCGTGTCGGTCTCCGGCGCGGGCGTCGCGGATTACATCGCAGCATCGACATTCGCGGACGGCCGTCGCAATCTGAAGGTGGTGTTTGGTAACGACGTTGTGGGGCGGCAGTTGGTAACGCTGCGTCTGGAAAAGAGCGAAGTGGCCGCCGCCGGCAACTGGATTCTGCAGCGCATCGAATATCCCGGTGCAAAAACAGTCCGTGGTGCGATCGGCGTCGTGGGGGCTCCAGGCTTTCGAATTGCCGTTGTTCAAATCGATCTGCTGGTGGAAAAGCCGCTGTCGTATTTTCCGAAACCGTCCGCGCTGCTTCAGCAGGCCTTTCGAATTCGTGAACCGGGCTGGTCCGCAACAATGCAGATCGAACTACTCGACCGCAGCGTGCAGGCCGATGTGTTTCACCTGTACTCACTGAGTCAGGAAACGGTTTACGGCAGTGCACTGATCAACTACTTCGTCACGGGCGCACCGGTGTCTGAATGGAAGATTTCCGTGCCTGAAACGATGGGTAATGTGATGGTTGATGGCCAAAACGTTCGCACTTGGCGCAGAGACGCTGATACGCTGATCGTGTCTCTGCATCAGCCGGTCATGGGCGCGTACACTTTGCTGGTGACCTTTGAGGAGAAACCCGATACGAGCAAAAACACTTTCGAGGCAGGACAGGTTGTGCCCATCGGAGTGCAGGGAGAACGTGGTTACATCCAGGTCGTCAGCCCGATGCAGGTGGAAATTGAAACCATTTCGATTTCCGACGGCATGCTGAAACTCGATCCCCTGGAATTACCCGCAGAGTTCCGTTTGCTAAGCACCGCACCTCCTTTGGGAACGTGGCAGTATACCGATCGCCCTTTCAAATTGAATCTGAAGGTTAACTGGTTTGAGCCTGGGATGACGGTGACGCAGATCGTGGAATTCTCAGAAGCCTACAGCCGTGTTTCGCAGGACGGGGAGTTGGTGACTGACGTGCTGTACTATGTGAAGTCGCGTGGCCAGCGTACGTTCAAAATCAAGCTGCCCAATGACCCGGTGCGTCTGTGGTCGGTTTCGGTAAATGGTCAGTCCGTGACTGCACGTCAAGCGGAAGACGCCACTCTGATTCCATTGCCCGGTGGTACCGATCCCAACATTCCAATTGAAGTCCGCTTGCGGTTGGGAAAACCGACAGTAAAAGAATCAAGACCTGAACTCGCGTTGCCAGTCGTGTTTGCACCCGTTTTGAAGACTCAATGGAATGTCACTGGCGACGAGCATCATGTTTTGGTGCCCACCGGCGGAACAGTCACGCCGTCCATGCCTGTGTTGCGTCCGTCTGGATTCGCATGGGTCGCCGAACGGGGAATCCTCTCGCTATTCATCATCGGACTGTTCACCGGCATCGGCATCTGGACACGCGACAGAACCGGATCCGGGCGAATTCTGGGACTGCTGAGTTTGGCTGTAGCCGTCTCGATGTCGTTTCGAGCCGCTCAGACAGCGTTTGCGCAAACGGGATCGCCGGAGCCGTTGCAACTCAGTCTGCCAATCCTCGCGGCTGGAGAAACCATTCAGTTGCAGGTAGACAACATGCCGCATTGGCGAATCAACCTGTCCTGGCTGGGGCTGGCTGCCGTGTTAGGTGGGATCGCACTGATCGGGTGGTCGTTTCGCAAACACGAGACATTGCGAAGAATATTCATCCAGTGTGGCGGCATGTTGCTGATTGCTCTGGGCGTGCTGCTTCAGGGCGACGGAGCTCCGTGGTTTTATGGTCTGCTTGCTCTCACGATTCTGCTTCTGTCGTTTGTGCGGCCGGCGATCGAAGTGTTGCGCGACATCGGTCACTGGTTGCGGCGCGTTGCTGAACAGCGTCGGGCGCGCAGGGAAACGAAGCAGAAAAGTTCGGGACCTCAACCGGGCCCGGCATCGGGCGTGATCACAACCGTGATTGCTTTCATCGCCGTTGCTTTATCTTCGACAGGATTGTGCCGCGCGGGAGTGCCGGATGGATTTGAGGCAGCGAATTCCATTATCCAGCAGTGGCAGGTCAATCATCAGGACGCGCGATTGAAGGTCAGCGGTACGGTTACACTGTCCGGACAACCCGGCGACCGATTCGTGCTGCTGAAAGCGCCCGCCGTGCTGACACAATTTGAAGGAGAAGGCCTGCGACTCAATAAGCAGGATGTGCCAGGTGAAGGTCTGAGTTACGTGATCAGCATTCCAATTGCCGAACAAGCGGTCAACTCGGGTGACGCTGACGACTCCAATGGAACGTCCGGGCCTGCAGCGGCGAAAACGTTCACCGCCAAATTCGAGTATCAGTTGGAGGCGGTTAACTTCGCGGGCGTGCCGGTCCTTACCGGAACGGCTTCAGTTCAGCAGATCGATCTCGCATACGATGAAGCGGGATGGGAGGTCTCCTCGACGACCGCCGTCAGAGTCGAACAGGCTGAAACCGATGGCGAAACGACAACAGCGAAAGTGCTGCTTGGCCTTGGGAATGCAATCCTCGTGCTCAAACCAAAGGCCCGTGATGTCACCGCCGAAAAAGCGCAGTTCTTCGTAGAAGCCTCGAACCTGTTTCTGCCCGGCCCCGGTGTTGTCGATGGTTGGCATCGGCTCAACATTCGCACTTCGCAGGGGCAGGTGAGTGAACTCAATGTGCTCGTTCCCATGGGTCTGACCGTGAGCGCGGTCAGCGGCCCCGTCGGTGCGTGGCAGTTCGACGCAGACAGCGGCGGCTTGAAGCTGCAGATCGAACCGGCTCAGTCGCAGGCGTTTACCGTCATGATTGAAACACAGCGCGGCCTCGGCCCGTTGCCTGCGGACGTAATCCTGGCTCCGCTGCGAGTCGTGGGTGCAAACGGCGAAGTCGGCCTGGTCGCAATCGCATTCGGTTCTGAAGCTCAGCCCGAGACGCTGGAACCGAAAGTCATGTCCGCCGTGAATCTTGGAGACTTCGACCCAAGTCTGATGCCAAACCAGCAGGCCGTTCTGCATCGAGTTTATCGCTATGGTGCTGAAGGCGGTGAACTGGCCGTGCGAGTCGCCCCGGTGGCTTCGGAAGTTCGCGTCATGAGCAAACAAGTGTTGTCGCTGGGTGATGAACGAGTTGTTTTGGCGGTCAACTTTGCTGCTGACATTTCGCGAGCCGGTTTGTTTCAACTTAGCTTTCCATTACCGGATGGCCTCGAAGTCGAATCGCTGACAGGCCCGTCGCTGCACCACTGGGCGGAACTCAGTGTAGACGGCAAGCGACAAATTATTCTCCACCTGAATGGCAAGACCATCGGCACGCAGAGTTTCTCACTCACGTTGTCGGGCACAGCACCGACCGATGTTTCCGAGTGGGAGATTCCTCGTTTCGAACTCAATGAGGCAGCACGCCAGAGCGGCGAACTCGTCGTTCGGCCGACAACGGGCATTCGACTCAGAACTGTGTCGCGGCAAAACGTGTCCGAAACCGATCCGCGAGCGATGGGCGGCAATGCTCAAGGTGCCTTGGCGTTTCGACTCCTGCAACAAGACTGGACTCTGGTTCTCGGCATCGAAAAACTTGATCCGTGGGTGACCGGCCATGTTTTACACGAAATCACCCTGCGAGAGGGCCAGACACGACAAGCTTTGATCGCAAATTTCACTGTTCAAAACGCATCGATCGATGCCCTGCGGGTCATGCTGCCGATTACAAATGAAGAAGAAATCAAGACTCTCCGAGCCAGTGGTCTCACGGTGAGCGATTTGGTGAGAACAGCGCCAGATTCGAATATCTGGGAAATTCAATTCAAGCGCCGTGTGGTTGGAAAGCTTCAATTCCGAATTGAATACGAACGCCGCGGCGATCAAGCGAACGAGGACGAAACCCTGAGCCCGGCCGAGTTCCCTCAAGCTCGCCAGCTCACTTATTACTTTGGCGTGCGTGCTGGCGGTCGGCTGGAGTTGGAACACGATGCTCTCACACAGGGATGGCAGCGAATCGACTGGAATACCGTGCCGCAGCCGCTGCGGGAAGCGGAAAACCGAAGTGCTCCAGCGCTGGCGTTCCGCGTTGTTGCTCCCGCCAGCGTTCTCAAGATTCACAGCAAACGCCATTCGCTGGCAGATTCTCTGAAGCTTCGCGTGTCTGAGGGATCATTGACAACCGTGTTGTCCCCAACCGGCGAACAACTGACTTCAGTGGACGTTGTCATGGAAGTCATTCAACGCAGCAGCCTGAGTGTCGGTCTGCCGAAAGGCGGCGAGCTGTTCAGCATTTTCGTCAACGGTGAAAGCGTGAATTCCATTCGTCTCGGCGGCACGACGAATGCCTGGCAATTCTACATTCTGCCAGGAATCGACGATCGTACGGCTCAGGTTCGCTTTGTCTATGCAGTGCCGGGTGATCAGTTAAGTCGTCTGAAGGTCAGTAGTCCTCAACTGAATGTGCCCCTTGAGAACATCCAGTGGAACGTCATTGCTCCGAAGGGCTTTGAACTGAGCGACAATGATGGCAATCTGGAACTGATTGGGAAGACGAATCAAAAGAACTACGACCGTGACTCGTATCTCTCAAAAGCAAGCGGAAAACGACAGGTCCAGGCACAACGAGCAGCCCAGCTTCTGGAGCAGGCCAATCAGCTTCTGCAGGCTGGCGAACAATCCAAAGCCCGCTGGGCACTCAACAGTGTCGCCAACCAATACGCACTCGACGCCGCTTCAAATGAAGACGCACGAGTTCAGTTGGAAAACCTGGAAACACAACAGGCAATTGTTGGTCTGAATACGCGTCGCCAGCGTCTGTTTCTGGACAACAGCAGAGATGGAACTGATGTGGCTGACAACGAGCAACTTCGACAGGCAGCGGCCGATAATCCGATTTTACAACAGGATCAACTGAATTTTCGCCCCCAGCAACTCAGTCAGTTGCTTCGAGGGAATACGACTGAGGACAACGCGATCCTGCAGCAGATTGCGGGCCGGCTGGTGCAGCATCAGCGCACCACCGAACCTGCTCCTCAGGCGATCATCATTAGCCTGCCGGAAGAAGGTGATGTCTATACCTTTGGTCGCACTGTCCAGGTTGCCGAGAACGCATTACTGGAACTGGACCTCGAATTCGAGTCGAAGCTCAGACTCCATCTCTGGAAAATCGCCCTTGTCCTGGCGCTGCTTGCAGGCATGGCGGTTGCCCTGGCGATTTCTGCAACGCGAGACAAGAATCGGACCCAAAAATTACTCGATCCGTCTCAATTGCATCAGAGCTGAGCGTCTGAGCGGGCTGACCGCGCGGCTCCAAATGAATCGACAGCAATCGCAAACGGACGCCAGCCTGCTTCGAGCAGTGGCTTGAGCTGCTCAGGGATCGAAGCCATCGGCACTGCCGCCAGCAGTTTGGATTCAAACTCCACGTCGGCTCGCCAGAGGGCGGCGTACTTCGCCCGGGCTTCGATAGTTTGCAGTAATGCCAGGAACCGCAGATCCGCATGCAAACTGGCGAAGTCGGCATCGGATTTCAGCTGCTGCAAATTCTTGTATCCATTTGCGATCCACTGCTTCAAGCCCATTGCTGGAGAAGAGACCGTAGCCGGTTATCTCAACGGCTGGTTGGAAAACGATGTCATGCTCAATAAGGCCGGGCAATTGCCTATCGTGTTTCCGAATCTTTACGGTGGCGACATGCGGAGTTCAAACTTTGATCGGAACGTGTAGTATCCGATCCGAGAATCAGCCGGGATTCCCGAGTCGTTTTGTTTCATGACCTGCGACATACTCAGGCATCACTGATGCTGGCGGCTCGTGTCGATTTGAAAGTCATTCAGAAGCGATTGGGACACCTGGACTTTGCAACTACAGCGAATACCTACTCGCATTTGCTCCAGGGCGCTGAGGATGCCGCCGTTGAAACGATGGCTGCATTGATGACCAAGAAGTCTGCAAAGGTAGCCGATTAAAAAGCCAGTGGGCACATTCTGTGGCTACACCCCAGAAACGAAAAAAGCCAGTGTCACCGTTTGAGGCGGTAAAACACTGGCTTTTCTTATTGCACTCGAATGGGCTCGAACCATTAACCTTCGGTTCCGTAG
>JAYVNW010000885.1:0-1960 GCA_043758225.1 Candidatus Kuenenia sp.
TTTTTATGACGCATTGAAGAACAGCAGGATCAAGCGAATGAAGGACCCGCGATTCGATTACATGCCGATGGCAGCACGTGAATATTCAGCCCAGCGTCAAATGACGGTCGGCGATCTTCTGCTCGACAATCGGATTATTTTCATGGACGGCCCGATCCATGACGGCAGTGCAAATCTTGTCATTATGAAGATGTTGTTTCTGCAATCCGAAAATCGGCATCAGGACATTCATCTTTACGTCAATTCGCCCGGTGGATCAGTGACTGCGACATTGGCGATCTATGACATCATGCAGTTCATCGAATGTGATGTCGCGACCTACTGCGTAGGTTTGTCTGCCAGCGGTGGAGCCATTTTGGTGGCCGGTGGCGCTGCGGGCAAACGATTCGCGTTGAAACATTCAAAGATCATGATTCATCAACCCTATGGTCAGGTTGGTGGACAGGTTTCCGACATCGAGATCCAAGCGCGCGACATTCTGGCGGCCCGCCAATTGTTGAATGAAATTCTGGCTGCACATACGAAGCAGCCGGTCGAAAAGATTGCAAAAGACACCCAGCGAGATCACTACCTGACTGCTGCAGACGCCAAGGCCTATGGATTGGTTGATGAGATCCTGGAACGCATACCGGGTGAGAAAAAGAAATAGGCGGCAAGATTGCAAAACTGCCGCACGGTTAGTTACATCTCATCGCACGGCACGCGATGGTTCGCTTGTCCTGCCTCTGAACTCTTCATCTCTGCTGGATTCCTGAAATGTCAGTACTTGTTCCATATGTAATTGAAAAAAATGGTCGCGACGAACGCGCGATGGACATCTACAGCCGTCTGTTGAAGGATCGAATTGTTATCCTGGGGAGCGGTGTCAACGATGATGTTGCAAACAGCATAGTTGCTCAATTGCTGTTTCTGCAGTTCGACGATCCAAAGGCCGACATTCATCTGTATATTAATAGCCCCGGGGGTTCGATCACTGCGGGTATGGCGATTTACGACACGATGCAGTATATCAGCTGCGACGTTGCGACCTACTGTATCGGGCAGGCCGCCAGCATGGGCGCGATTTTGTTGACGGCGGGCGCTCCTGGCAAACGCAACGCGCTGCCGAACGCTCGTATTATGATCCATCAGCCGTTGGCTGGCATGGAAGGTACGGCGACGGAGTTGGAAATTCACGCCAAAGAAGTGCTGCGAATCAAGGCACGGATGAATGATATTCTGTTGAAGCACACCGGTCAGACGCTCAATAAGATTGAAGACGACACTGATCGGGATAACTTCATGTCATCCGAAGAAGCCAAGCACTACAACCTCATTGACAATGTTCTTGAACGACTTACTTAAAGTGAAACATTGCGTTCGCGTGGATGAAGGCATTCCTGTTCTGCCTTCCGCATTTTGAGCGACATTTTGCTCACTGCATCCAGCATTGTGCGTACCTGTGCATGAATCGGCAGCAGGTATTCGTCCTCAACTTTCTGGCTAATGGGATCGTTCCAATGTTCCCGAGTGGCCATCCATGCCGCCTCCAGCTGCCTTAAAGCATCCTCAAGTCGTGCCGCAGGGCTGATGAAATCCACTCGTTTCATGGCGTCTGTCTTTCCGTTTGCGGTGTTGCGGGTTACCTTTCAGAATGTTAGCAAACCAAATTTGCCATGACCTCTGAAAGGTTCGCCGCTATGCAAACATTTCGCATACTACTGCTGGGTTCGCTTTGGGTTCTGGAGGCGTCGATCGTATCTTCCGCAGATTTGCAGATCGCTGCGTTTTCGGCCGACGTTACGATTCCGCCCGGGCATCGCTGCATGGGAATTCTGCCAACGAAGGCAGTCTCCATCGACGATCCTCTGGAAGCTCAAGGCTTCGTCCTGATCGGGCCAGACAAGCCGCTCGTACTGCTGGCACTGGATTGGTGCGAGGTGCGGAATGGGGCCTATGACGAATGGCGGGACGCAATCGC
>JAYVNW010000886.1:0-2488 GCA_043758225.1 Candidatus Kuenenia sp.
AGAATCCGGGAGTTTTGAATCGCGAAATTCAGATCCACGCCTTCGTCCGATTCCACCGAGAAGATTGGGATCAACGCCACTTACCGACGACCTAAGCGATCCCCGATTACCTGCTGAAGTGTCGGGCGAGCCCGAAGATGAAGGGTTTGACTGGAGTCGTCAGCCGGTGACCATGGCCGATCTGGAAGTTGGACATCCTTGGGCGTTCGACCACACAAAGCCAAATCTATCGGACGACGAAATACAGGACTACATTCGTCTGATTCGAGCAGTCAAAGATCGTCGCACTTCGCTGGGACTCTACTTGCCGGACGACGTTAACGTCACCAGTGCCTGGGAATCTGCATTTTATCGCTATGCAGATGCGCGGCGTCAGGCATGGATGAATGGCACGCTGTTGCTGCAACCGCCGCGCAGTGAGTTGTCGAATCCATTTGACAGTGCCGTGCTTTCAACCGCTGACCAGATTGCTGAACCGAAAGAATTGAAGTCTTATTCTTTGACGGCCGACATGAGGTCGCATCCCTCGGATTTCGTGGGACGTCCCGTTGTATTGTATGGCTTGTTTACACCGTCCGTCATCAATGAACTGCAGGCGACAAAGAAATACGAAGACGAAAAAGGCGTCTATCAACTGCAGCGAGGGTTTCTCCGGAATCTCTCGAACACCGAGAACATTGCACTCGTCGATGCGGAGAGTTATGTCGAATACGATTCGCAGAGTCGCGCCATCGAAGCCTGGCCAGTGGACCAGCGAATCAGTTACCCAGTGCTGGTCAAAGGTTGGTTCGTCAAGTTGACCGGCGGCCAGCCGTTGATCTATTGCAATGTGGTGCGAGTTTTGACGCCGCGTCCTTATGACGAATACATCCGTGACAACGTCAGAAACCGGCGACGATTGTCCGACGATGAAAGCTGGCTGTACTACGAGACGCTGCGACAACTTCAGATCACAAGTTCGAAGCTGCAAGCCGGCATCGCCCTCGCCGACCAGCAGCGCCATGTCGAAAGTGAAATGCGTGATATTCTGGCGAAAGCAGCATCTGATCGCTCGTCCCTGGACGATGCATTGCGAAAAGGTACTCTGGGCGAGGCTGATGCAAAGACGAACAAAACCTATCAGACGCGTCTGACACGGCTGGATCGTCAAGTTGATCAGAGGCTGAATCGATATCGCGAGTATCAACAGCAGCCCGAGAATTTTCCAATGTTCGTGGACATCTTTCTGCACCCGGATCGTTGGCAAGGCCACCTTGTTACACTGCGTGGCCATGTGCGGCGAGTCACTTCGCACGAAGGAGATTCAACAATGTTCGGTGGCCAGCCTCTACACGAACTCTGGTTGTTTACGGACGATTCCCAGCACAATCCGACCGTGATTGTAACGCCAACTTTGCCCGATGAGTTCCCTCGCAACGCAGACGACATAGATTCAGTGACAGTAACAGGGTGCCTGTTCAAAATGTATGTTTACAGATCTCAGAATGAGAGCCGCATAGCGCCCTTGTTGCTCGCAGGACGTATCGACTGGAAGCCCACGAACGATCAGATTCTTGCTCTGGGAGAAGGAGGCCACATGGTTCAGGGATCGCGTTTACTGGCGACCGCAAAAGCAAACTCCGGCAACCCTGTCAGTGAAACCATGGTGCTGATATTTGGTTTTATTGCACTGTTGGCCACAATGACGGTTTGGGGCCGAGTTCAACGCGATCGACGCGAACGCGACAGACTGAAGCTACTGTTGGACGAGCGACCGGATTTTCGTCAGACTTCGCAGGACTTATACTCCGGACCTTTCGCTGAATCCAGATACGAGCCTACTCGCGGATGAACTCTTCGGCCATCGAACCCACAACACCCCGTTTGCCATTTCCTCCAATTACTGATCGTCCGATTCGTCTGGGCGTTTTGATTAGTGGCGGTGGCACAACTCTGTTGAACTTTCTTGACCAAATTAGAAGCGGACAGCTGTCTGCTGAAGTTCCGCTTGTCATCGCCAGCCAGAACAACTGCAAAGGCGTCGAACGGGCTCGAAATTCAGGCCTCAAATGTGTTGTGATTCGTCCACGCGATTTTTCCAGTGTGGGAGATTTCAGTAGTGCCGTGTTTGGCGAGCTGCGAAAGGCTCGGATTGATCTGGTGACAATGGCAGGCTTCCTCAGTCTGCTGCATGTCCCGGACGATTTCAATTTACGAGTCATCAACATTCACCCTTCGTTGATTCCTGCTTTTTGCGGTCACGGATTTTACGGCCATCATGTCCACGAGGCCGCCGTTCAGCGTGGTGTGAAGGTCAGCGGTTGCACAGTTCACTTTGCTGATAACGAATACGATCACGGTCCGATTATTTTGCAGAACATCGTCAATGTTCCAGATCGCTGCACCGCAGATGAATTAGCCGCGTTGGTGTTTGAGCAGGAAAAACTCGCATTCCCCGAGGCCATTCGACAACTGGCATCTGGCCGCTTGATGATCGAAAATCGCCGGA
>JAYVNW010000887.1:0-2677 GCA_043758225.1 Candidatus Kuenenia sp.
CGGATTCTGCCGGATGTTGTCATCACCAGTCAACCATTCAGAAACTGTCTCGTTTGCTGCAGCACCGCGTCCGCAGCGTCTTCCAACACATAGTGGCCCGCGTTTGGCAATTCCAGCGATTGCGCGTTTGGAAAGCAGCGACGGAATTCACTGAGGAATTGGCCGGGAGTAAAACACCAGTCTTTCATCCCCCAGATCAGTTGCATCGGATGATTCTGGAACTTTGCCAGTGACTGCTCAACTTCGGTCAAAGTTGCATAGCTGCGATGTGATGGATCAAGCGGGATATCCTGCACGAACTCATGCACAGCGATGCGATTTTTCCAGGAATCATACGGTGCAATGAATCCAGCTCGCGCGGCTGCGCTGAGTGGTTTTTCAACGGCCATCGTGAGTGCAGCGCGAGCGAATAAGTTCAGTCCCTGGTCGCCCAGTTTTCCAAGAACTGGTATGCGACAGAGTGAAATTCGAAACGGAATGGCCTGACTGTGAAACGCTCCTGTGTTCATCAGGACGAATCGCTGAAACCGATCAGCAAGGCGGCCTGCGCAGCCCATACCAATTGCGCCCCCCCAGTCGTGGCCGAAGAGAGTGATCTGTTGCACATCGAGAAGCTTGACGAGCGATGCAAGACGCTGAATATGCTGATTCAGAGTGTAAACATTTCGGTCCTGAGGCTTCTCCGAAAAACCACAACCGAGATGATCGATCGCGATCACACGATGATCGCGGCCTAGATCTTTCACAAGTCGCCGCCAGGCAAAGCTCCAGGTGGGATTGCCATGCACCATCAACAGAACAGTCCCCTGCCCTTCGTCGATGTAATGCTGCACGTGGCCGTCAACTTCAAACCAGTGCGAAGCAAACGGATACTCGTCCGAAAATCCATCACGTCGTTCCGCGAGTTTTTTTAATTCCGGATCGATTTGTTCCGGTGTGAGCAGACGTGCGATAGGTTCGGGTAGCGACATTTTGGACAAGTCAGGATACGCACAAATCAGGGGAATGGCGCTGGCAGATTGTTGATTTCGTCACCACGTGAGCCGCAAGGCGCAAGCCGCGGGCATTTCGCCTACGTACCTAAGTCACACCCGCAGCTAGCGCTTTGCGGCTCACGAAATCAATAACGTGCTTTCACCGAGCCGCTCAGTTCCCGGAGGTTATGCCTTCAACGGCCTTGATTCCAGCATTAGCGCCGCTCGGATTTTACAACGTCTCGAAGCTGATACACGGCGGATCGAATCTGATCTTCCGAATGATCGCAGCACAGTGAGATACGAAGCCGTGATGTTCCTGCGGAAACCGTCGGCGGACGCACAGGAGGGATGAAAACCCCATGGGCGGCCATTCGTCGACTGACTCGAACCGCAAGTTCATCGTCACGCAGAAGCACGGCAATGATTGGGCTATGGGAAGGCGCGGCGATCACTTCGAGTTCGTTTTCCTGAAGCAATCGCCGAGCGAAAGCTGACCGCACGGCAAGATTCCGTCGCCGCTCCGGTTCATTCGAAATGACTCGCAATGCCGCTGCCGCCGCCGCGCAGACTGCGGGAGGCAACGCGGTTGAGAAAAACTGGCTGCGAGCTGAGTTCCACAACCATTCGCACAATGTTGCAGAACCAACAACAAAGCCGCCAAGGCCGCCGATGGCTTTGCTCAAAGTGCCGATCTTCACTTGAATGCGATGGCCGACATTCTGCAATTCACACACGCCGCGACCAGTCGCACCGAACACACCCGTCCCATGCGCTTCATCGACGATCATCGTGGATTGAGATTGTTCAGCGATGTCACACAACATTGGCAGATCTGCCAATGTTCCGTCCATGCTGAAGACCGTGTCAGTCACGATGAATACTGCATCGTAGTCACTGCGACGGCGTTCGATTGATTCAACAAGCCGATCAAGTTCGGTTCGATGGTAGACAAAGAACTTCCCCGCACTCGCGCGGCAACCGTCGATCAGGCTGGCGTGGTTTTCGCGATCACAGAACACGGCATCGTTATTTCCGATAAGTGATGTCAGTGTTCCGGTATTTGCAGCAAAGCCAGACGGAAACAAGATCGCCGATTCTGTGGATTCAAACTCCGCCAGAGCTTCTTCAAGACGCACATGATGCGGCGACCGCCCTGCGATGAGGCTGCTGGCACCGGCACCAACTTGTTTTGCAGCCATATCGGCAAAGGCCGCGACAATATCTTGATGACGAGTCAGGCCAAGGTAATCGTTCGTTGCAAAACTCAGGCAGCGTTGGCCATCGACAATGCATTCTGTTGTACTGACCGCTTCCACGCACCGTCGAATTCGGCGCTGAGCAATAGATTCGAGATTCTGCAGCGAGTTAAAAAGGCGAAGAACAAAGGCGTCGTCGTTTGGCATTTGGCATACCGCTTATTCTGGACCGCGCAGATGCTGCACCCAGGCAGGCGGTGTATTCAGCCAGATGTTGTCGCGTCGAATTTGACATTGGTTGCAGTGTTTCTGCATTGTGTCATCAATTGCCGTGATACGAACGCGTTCTGCGCCGCGTGTGACCACTTTGCGAATCGGTCGCACGTACATGTATTCAAAATAACTCAACATGCCGCCTGGCTTGAGCAGCCGAAAATACGTTTGAGCAATCGAGGTTACCAATTCGGCTGGGAAATTATTGAGCGGCAATCCGGAGATCACAAA
>JAYVNW010000888.1:0-1642 GCA_043758225.1 Candidatus Kuenenia sp.
TCGAGCGGCCCCATGAACATTTCATAGAGCCGCAACGAATCCGCGCCGTATTGCTGCACGATATCGTCCGGATTGATGACGTTTCCGCGAGACTTTGACATCTTCTCAGCTTTGCCGTTTTCGTCGGGTTCACCCAGAATCATTCCCTGATTCACCAGCTTCTGAAATGGTTCCTGCGTGCTCACATGCCCGCGATCGAACAGCACCTTGTGCCAGAAGCGAGAGTACAACAAATGCAGCACCGCGTGTTCTGCTCCACCAATGTAGAGATCGACGGGTAGCCAGTATCTTTCCTTCGCCGGATCAATGAATTGTTCTGAGTTCTTATTGTCGCAGAATCGCAGATAGTACCAGCAGCTGCCGGCCCATTGCGGCATACTGTTTGTTTCTCGTTTGAGCTTCATCCCGTCGGTATCGGTTTTGTACAGCCATTCGGGAGTCGCTTTGGCCAGCATTGGTTCTGGCGTACCAGTCGGCTTAAAGTCTTCCATGTGCGGATGTAACACGGGAAGTGATTCTGCAGTGTCGGCTCGCATCAGTCCCGTGGGATTGCCATCATGATCGAGTTCATGCCAGATTGGAAACGGCTCGCCCCAGTATCGTTGACGGCTGAAGAGCCAGTCGCGAAGACGGTAATTGACCGCTTCTTTGCCTAGACTTGCTACAGCCAGGTCCTTTGTAATTTGAGATTTAAAATCTGCTGTGGTCAGTCCATCATATTTGCCGGAATTAATCGCGACACCGGTCTCAGTGAACGCCAGGTTTTCTAAGTTGGCGACATGGCCGCTTCCAGGAGTTGGGGCCACGACTTGCCTAATCTCGATGCCGAACGTCCTGGCAAATTCGTAGTCGCGCTCGTCATGCGCCGGCACCGCCATGATGGCACCCGTGCCGTAGCTGATGAGAACATAGTCGGCGATCCAGACGGGAACTTTTTCTCTGTTCACAGGATTGATCGCATAGCCGCCGGTGAAGACGCCAGTTTTGTCCTTGGCGAGGTCGGTTCGATCGAGATCGCTTTTCAGCGATGACTTGCGAATGTACTCATCAACCGCTGGACACTGCTCGTCCGTCGTGATCGTCGCCACCAATGGGTGCTCCGGCGCGAGTACCATGTACGTCACGCCGAACAGAGTATCCGGGCGAGTTGTGTAAACGCGGATGACGAGATCCTCTGGCGAGCGGCAGGGCGTCAGCCCTCCGAGTGCGTTTCCGGCAGCGTTGTCGCGGAGGGATGACGTCCCGCCGCTCGCCGAATCTATGGCCACCAAAAAATCCACCTCCGCCCCTGTACTTCGTCCAATCCAGTTCCGCTGCATGTACTTGATCGAATCCGACCATGTCAGCGGTTCCAGTTCGCTGGCCAGACGATCGGCGTACGCCGTGATTCGCAACATCCATTGCTTGAGAGGCATGCGAACCACCGGATGGCCTCCGCGTTCGCTTTTGCCATCGATAATTTCTTCATTCGCCAGCACTGTGCCAAGGGCAGGGCACCAGTTGACTGGTGCGTCAGAGACGTAAGCGAGGCGATGCTTGTCCTGATAGCGACGGATGGCTTCGTTCACCTCCGGCGAGCGGTTGGGCGTCAGCCCTCCGTGTGCGTTTCCGTCAGCGCTTCCACGGAGGGCTGACGCCCTGC
>JAYVNW010000889.1:0-5941 GCA_043758225.1 Candidatus Kuenenia sp.
TCAGCCGAAGGCAACGTCGAAGCCGTTGATGTTTTAATAACCGCCGGTGCCGATTTGAATGCAGTCAGTTCCTCAGGCTTTACCGCGATGATGTTCGCCGCGCGCGACGGACAGATCGGCGTCGTCCGGAGATTGATCGCAGCCGGAGTCGATATCAATGTTACCATTGAATCAAAGCGAACCGGAGAACGGTCGGCTCGCAATGGCACATCGGCGTTGATCTTCGCAGTCGAAAGCGGTCACTTCGAACGTGCAATGGAATTGGTCGCGGCAGGCGCGGACCCGAATGATCAGAGAAACGGATTCTGTCCATTGCATGTACTCAGCTGGGTGCGAAAACCGAACAGCGGAGACGACCCGAGCGGCGATCCTCCGCCGCATGGTTCCGGAAATCTGACCGACCTCGAATTCGTCCGAGCGATCGTCGCAGCCGGAGCCGACGTCAGCGCAAAGCTGGAAAATGGCGACGGTGGCCGCGCTGAGCTGACACCACGCGGCGCGACGCCGATGCTGTATGCAGCTCGAACGGCTGATGTACCGTTGATGAAAACGTTGATAGAACTTGGTGCTGATCCCGGGGAACCGAATGTCGATGGCTGTACGCCCTTGATGGCAGCCGCTGGTGTTGGAGTTCGATCTGTGAATGAAGAGGCTGGTACAGAAGCGGAAGTCGTGGATGCGATTGAGTATCTGGTCAGCCTTGGCATGGACGTCAACACCGTGGACAACAATAAGGAAACAGCAATACACGGCGCTGCGTATCGTAGTTTTCCTCTCGTCGTGAATTGTCTTGCAAAACACGGAGCGGATTCGAAGTTCTGGGATCACAAAAACAAGCTTGGCTGGACACCGGTGATGATCGCTCAGGGTAAACGCCCGGGCTCTTTCAAGCCATCGCCAGAGACCGAAAGTGCACTACGAGCTGCAATGCAGGCCAGGTAAGAGACTGCTTGATTAATAAACGTCCAATCGTCGCGTTTCGCTCCGCGAAAGAACGCTGCTTTCGCGGAGCGAAAGGCGACTATCAGCAAATCCCATGCAACGGACCGCCTGGGGCGGCGAGGGCATCAACTTTGCGACACGTGGCAGGATCAGTCTCCAACGCCGGGGCCAGATGCGCTTTGATACGAGCATCGATCACCATGGGTCCGCGACAGCCCCAGTGCTTTTGTTCATTGAATGCGTGAACCCCGAAGATGTCGGCAGCTGGATTGCTGCGAGTAAACGTAACCCACAGAAAATTGCTCAACGACGCGCCACAGAATTTTGCATCATCGACGAGCACGATCAAAGGGAAGCCCGCTAAGACTGCCGGATCTATCGTCTGAAGAGCGTTGCAAAGTTGTTGCGGTGCTGCGTCTGTTTCGTGCGGCCCGACCGACCATTTTGGTCCACTGATTGCCATGATCCCAGGCTGACAAACGGCAGCTTCTGAGAATCCAGCCGGTAGTCGGAGCGACGATCGTATCTCCGCAGCTAGTTTTCTGCGGACTCGGCCTGCCGCCGCGATCACCAGCTTTGAACCGCAGTTGAGCCCATTTCCGCTATAGTCGAGCGTGTCTATCGTTGTGCGAGTCTGAAAATGCAGATCCCGCGTGAGATCAACGCGTTCCAGCACGTGTCGCAGAAATGACGCCTTGTCATGAATATCAAGCTGCGGATTATCCTCCTTCGCTGAGATGATCAGATACTTGGCGAGTGAGAGTTGCCCCTGTCCCAGAATCGCGTTGGCATTTGTCAGCAGTTCCTGTGGTGTTCGTTCGGAGCCGTAGGGAACGTAGCGTTCGCTGCCGATGGCAAAAAGCAAAGGATGTACGCCTGCCTCATCGATGGCATGAATTGAATGCACACCTGGCAGTACAGCAGGAATCGCCGGGCCGGTCATTTCATGAATCAACGCTCCGAAGATCGAATCTTCCTGAGGCGGACGTCCAACGACCGTAAACGGCCAGATGGCATCGCGGCGATGATAGACAGCATCAACATTCACAACAGGAAAATCATGTGTCAGGCTGTAGTAGCCCAGATGATCGCCAAACGGACCTTCTGGCATCACGCGGTCGGGATCAATTGTTCCTGAGATACAAAAATCTGCGTCTGCACAGATCATTGGACCGCCATCTCGACGAATCATCCGCAGGGCTCGGCGCGATAGGGCACCGGCGAATGCAACTTCCGGAATTCCGTCCGGCAGCGGCATGACTGCGGCAACGGCCAATGATGGCGGACCACCAACAAGTATGTTGACTCGCAGCGGCTGGCCTTTTCGAATCGCTGCCGCATGATGAAATCCGATGCTGCGATGAATCTGATAATGCAGTCCAACTTCTTTGTCTGGTTGATATTGATTGCCGCTGATCTGCACTCGATACATCCCAAGATTCGAATGTACGTAACCCGGCCGGTCCGGATGTTCGGAGTAAACCTGAGGCAGCGTAATAAATGCGCCTCCGTCATTTGGCCAGCACCTCAGTTGAGGCAGTTTGCTGAGCGTCGTGGTGCATTCCATCACCGGCCCGGAACGCCGTTTTGCACAACGCATCGACACCAGAGTTCGCAGCATCGATGGCAATCGTCCTGGATTTTTGAAAGCAAACAGTGGATCCTTCTTCGACTTCACCAACGATTCAACGCCGAGCAACGCATCGCGGAAAATAAATTTTGCCCGTTCCAGCGTGCCGAAGAGATTGCTGACCATAGGAAACTGGCAGCCGATGATGTTTTCAAACAGAATGGCCGGACCGCCGCGTTCGCAAATGCGACGATGAATTTCAGCCGCCTCCAGATTCGCATCGACCGGGACTTTCAGTCTCAAGAGCTGACCGCTTTGTTCCAGATCTCGAAGGCATTCCTGAAGGCTGGCGTATCCCATGTTGAAAGTATCAATTTTGGACGGCACTCTAGTCCCGTCATGATTGAGATGTTGTAAATATGGTGAGGTCTGGACGGGTCTGGAGACCCCGTCCTGCGAGGGATTAGACTCCCAGATCGCGTTCGATACGTTCCAGTCTTTGTTCTATTGCATCAAGTGCGTTCTGGAGTGTAGACATGTGCGACGTAATTTCACGAAGTTGAGTTTGCAATCCGTGTAATAAAGCAGAATCAATCCCGCCAGATGCCGCAGGAACTGTGGAAATCTGAGTTGTGGCGACAGTTGTCGGTCGAGCTGAGGCTGGCAATTCAGTCGGAGCCGTTGCCGGAACTGCGTCTTCGGCCGACAAATTCGCCGCCGTCATCGTCATGTTTTCTTTTGGCAAATAGAACGTGTGGTCGACTTCAACGCCACGACGCTCAAGGCCGCCATTGCTTTGGACGAACCCCTTTTCCTGCATCGACTGCAAATCGGACTTGAGCTGATCCTGGCTGTCGATTCGCGCCATACGGCTGGCCCGTGTTCGCAGTTCGCCCGGTTGCTGACGACCACGCAGCAAGAGTTCACAGAGGATAGCAAACTGAGTCTCGGAAAAATCGAACTTATGCCGAGCGTAGTGCCGGTATCGCGCCGCGCGACCGCCGTCCGTGAAGACTTCAGCGACGAGTCCAAGTTGTCGCAGCTGCTCTAGTGCGTCCGCAACTTCTCCTTCTGAGTATTCAGTCACGGGATCGCGATTGCTCTTCTGATTGCAACCCGTTGCGGCACCTTTCAATGTCATGGGATACTGATCAGGAGTTGTAAATCCCTTTTCCATCAGCGTTCCGAGAACTCGACGCTGCAGTCGAGTGAGTTGGCGGATCTTGTTTTTCTCTTCTTCTTCGCTCATGGAAGTCGTTCCGTCTGAAGTTTATTGAATCTTGATGGATTATAGAGCATCGGGAAGAACTGTCCTCCCAGTTGTTGGCCAAAAGGAATAACGGGAATTCCGGCGAGCAGCGGTGTGTCCGATTCGCTGCGAACTCCATCAAGAACCACATTGATCACAACCGCACGGCGTGGATTGGGAGTGCGATTCTCGAACGAACCATGTATCGTCAACGAATGGTGAAAGACACATTCTCCGGCTTTGAGTTGAACCGGAACGTGACGGTTAAACTGCTGCCACTGTTCTTCATTCAATACACCTTTAATAGCGTTCATATTTCCCGCCAGTCCGGTAATTGGCAATAAGTCCCAACGATGACTTCCGGGAACATAATGCACACAGCCATTGTTGAAAGTGCTGTCGTCGAGGCCAATCCAGCATGTCAGATGGGCCATCGGTCTGGTGCGAGTCCAGTACGAATAGTCCTGATGCCACGCAACGACTCCACCGTGCATTGCCGGCTTGCAGAATAATTGATCGTGCCAGAACCTGACGGCTCCTCCCAGCAACTGAGACGCAGGCGTTGTGAACTTCGCGTTCCAAAGCACATCATGGAATGCCGGCGCAATCCGCCATGCTCCGAGCGCATGAAACAGCACGAGGCTGGGATCAGGCGACTCGTTCGAATTGTATTCGTACCAGAATTCCGAACCCGGATGACAAGGTTCCGTGAGAGTTGCCAGTTCTTTTCGTAGTTGTTCAATCTGGAGATCGGTCAAAATTTTTGGCCCGGCCACGTAACCGTTTTCGTGAAAGAATGCCAGTTGATCATCGGACAACTTCCATTGGTCCCGTTCGCCTTCCGATGCCGTTGAAACGAACAAGTCGTTGATCGGCCGATGAAACTGAGACAAATCCTGACCAATCATACGGTATCTCGCTGGAACTGTTTAGAAGTCGAACAAACCCCGTGGTCGAAATTATAGTCGACTTTGCATTGCCTGCGAACTTACCTGCAAGGCCACTGGCAAGAAAAGAACCTGCCACGCCGCTGTGGTGTTTCGCGTTTGAATGTTGCAGTGGCACCAATCGGCACCAGGCGTCGCTACGTTCACCTTAGTTTTGAACAGTGAATCGGGAAATTCCTGTGAACACTTGCTGAACCTCCTCAACTCCACCAGAATCGCAGATCCAGTGCTTACTTTTTTCAGATCTCGGAAGGTCATCCGCAATGAAGGCTATGCTGTTAACTGAGTACAAGAATTTGACGGTCATGGAATTTCCAAAGCCAGAAATTTCTTCAAACGACGTTCTTGTCCAAGTGCGTGCCTGCGGGATCTGCGGAAGTGATATTCATGGTTACGATGGCAGCACAGGTCGGCGAATTCCGCCTCTCGTGATGGGGCATGAAGCGGCAGGAGTCATCACTGAAATCGGCAGCGCGGTCACTTCATTCAAGGTTGGCGATCGTGTGACGTTCGACTCAACAGTGTCGTGCGGACACTGTTTCTACTGTCGGCGCGGTGATATTAATCTTTGCGACAATCGCATGGTGCTGGGTGTGTCCTGCGGTGACTACCGTCGTCATGGTGCGTTCGCGGAATATGTCGCAGTGCCGCAGCACATCTGCTATCAAATACCTGCCGGATTGCCGTTTGAGCATGCTGCTATGATCGAAGCCGTTTCGATCGCGGTGCATGCCGCCAACCGAACGCCCCTCTCACTGGGCGACACTGCTGTTGTTGTTGGCAGTGGCATGATTGGCTTGCTCGTCATTCAGGCAATTCGTCTTGCTGGTTGTGGTCAGATCATTGCGGTCGATCTGGAAGAAAGCAAACTCAACAAAGCCAGAGAACTTGGAGCAGACGTCGGCCTCAAAGCCGATGCGGTTGATGTAGCCGCTGAAGTGAAGAAGCTGACCGGCGGCCGCGGCGCGGACGTGGTCCTGGAAGTCGTTGGGTTGGCATCAACTGTGAACACTGCGATCGCGTGTGCTCGCAAAGGTGGCAGCGTCACGCTGGTTGGCAATCTTGCCCCAAAGGTTGAAATGCCGCTGCAGGTGATTGTGACGAAGGAGCTGACAATTTATGGCAGCTGTGCGTCTCGCGGCGAATATCCAGCCTGCATCGATCTGCTCGAACGCCGTGCAATTCGCGTTGATCCTTTGATTACTGCAACGTCATCGCTGGAAGATGGGCCAG